>NZ_CASGGV010000023.1:0-17889 GCF_949319125.1 Frankia sp. Hr75.2
TCCGCCCGCCCTCGCCGAGGCGGCGTTGGGTGGCGTGGGAGCGGCAGCGGATGGTGTGCAGCGCCAGGTAGGCCGCACCCAGATCCGCGTCGTCCGTGCTGTCCCTGCTGGTCGTCTCGTCCAGCAGGCGCTCGAGCCGCTCGTAGAGGAACGCGATCCGGTGCCAGAAGCAGGTGGAGCGCTCGTGCGGGAGCAGGTCCATCGCGAGCTGCCAGCCGTCGCCGGGCTTTCCGAGCATGCGGTCGCCGGGGACGACGACGTCGTCGAAGAACACCTCGGCGAACTCGTCGATGCCGTGCATGGTGCGCAGCGGGCGGACGGTGATGCCGGGGGTGTCCATGTCGACGAAGAACGCCGTGATCCCGCCGTGGCCCGGGGCGGTGCGGGTGAGCAGCACGCAGCGCTGGGAGTACTGGGCCAGGCTCGTCCAGACCTTCTGCCCGTTGACCACCCAGTCGTTCCCGCGGGGCTCCGCCCGGGTGGACAGCGACGCCAGGTCACTGCCCGACCCCGGCTCGGAGAACCCCTGGCACCACTGCTCGGCGCCGGAGAGCAGCAGCGGCACCATCTCGGCCGCCAGCGCCGGCGACGCGTACGAGATCATGGTCGGCGCCAGTACCTCGATCATCGAGTAGATGCCGGGCTCGGCGAGGTCCCGGGACGCGACCTCCTCGCCGAGTACGGCGCGCAGGACCGCCGGGCCACCGAGGCCGCCGACCTCGGCGGGCCAGCCGTGACGCATCCAGCCCGCGTCGTACAGGGCGCGACGCACCCGCGCGAGCTGAGCCACCTGCCCGTCGAGGGAGTGGTCGGGTCCTGGGGTCAGGTCGTTCTCGGCCAGCCAGGCCTGCACGTCCGACCGGAACTCCGCGATGTTCACGGGGTCGGTTCGTAGGCGTGCGGCCGCCCCGAGTCGTGCGCCCCGCTGCGCCGGATGAAGGTCATCTTGCGCGTGCGCAGCCGCCAGCCGTCCGGCGTGCGGCGGTAGGTGTCCGAGTAGTATCCGATCCGCATGTCGTGCTTCGAGTGCTCGATGAAGCACAGCGGCTGGGTTCCGGTCGCCTCGTCGCCGTCGATCTCGACGAGCGCCGTCCCGGTCAGGAACAGGCCCTTCGGCGCGGCCGCGACCATCTTCGGGAACAGGTCGAGGGTGAACACGTCACCGAAGGCGCTGTAGGTGCCGTCCGGGGTGAAGACCGAGAGCAGCCCCTCGACGTCACCCTGGGTGATGGTAACGGTGTACTTCGCCAGCATCTGCTGGATCGCGACGACGTCGTCAGTGGACAAAGGTCTTGCCGCCCTTCATCACGAATTTCACGTTCTGCAGTGTGCTGATGTCCCGCAGCGGATCTCCGGCGACGGCGATGACGTCGGCCAGCAGGCCCTCGGCGAGCCGGCCCCGGTCCGTGACGGCCAGCAGCTCGGCCCCGGTGGTGGTCGCCGCCCGGATCGCGTCGAGCGGGGTCATACCGCGCTCGACCAGGGTCACCAGCTCGATCGCGTTCCTGCCGTGCGGGATCGCCGGGGCGTCGGTGCCCACGGCGATCTTCACTCCGGCGGCCAGGGCCTCCCGGATCGAGTTCCGGGCCCGGGGGAAGATCTGGGCCGCCTTCTCCTTCAGCTCGGGCGCCGCGTGGGAGACGTCCATGCCCTCGATCAGGGCCTGGGTCGCCACGAGGAACGTCCCGTGCTTGACCATGAGCTCGATCGCCTCGTCGTCGATGAGGAAACCGTGCTCGATGCAGTCGATACCCGCCTCGACGGCCGAGCGCACCGCCTGGGCGCCGTGGGTGTGCGCGGCGACCCGCAGGCCGTGGCGGTGCGCCTCGTCGACGATCGCGCGCAGTTCCTCGTCGGAGTAGTGCTGCGCCCCGGGCAGGCCGGTGTGCGACATGACCCCACCCGACGCGCACACCTTGATCAGCTGCGCGCCGTGCTTGATCTGGTAGCGCACCGCCCTGCGGACCTCGGTGACGCCGTTGGCGATGCCCTCCTCGACCGTCAGGTCGAGGACGTGCGGCGCGAACGCGCCGAACATCGTCGGGTCGAGGTGGCCGCCGGTCGGGGTGATCGCGTGCCCGGCCGGCACGATCCGCGGGCCGTCGACCCAGCCCGCGTCGATCGCCTTCATCAGCGCGACGTCGAGCAGGTAGCCGCCGGTCTTGCAGAACAGGCCGAGGTTGCGGACGGTGGTGAACCCCGCCCGCAACGTCCGGCGGGCGTTGCCGACGGCGCGCATCATCCGCAGCGGGGGGTCGTCCCGGACGGGAGAGGTCACGGCGTGCTCGCCGCGGCCGCCCATCAGCAGGTTGACCTCCATGTCCATGAGGCCGGGCAGGAGGACCAGATCGCCGAGGTCGATGATCTCGCCCTCCGGCGAGCCACCGACACCGACGATCCGGTCTCCGTCGATCCTGAGGATGCCGGGCCTGACGACCTCACCGAGGTCGACGTCGACAAGCCCGGCAGCCCTGATCGTGAGCATGTCAGACGACGGGCTCGACGATCACATCCAGGTAGGCCGCGCCGCTGTCGGGGACGCGGGGCTGCTTCCAGACCTCGACCGGGAAGGACACCATGACCAGGGACTGCATCAGGTGCATCAGGGTGCGGGCGTCCTCGGGCAGGTCGTCGATCGGGAACTTGTCGCAGTAGGCGATCGCGTCCTCGAGGAGCGGGAAGGCGACGTCGTAGAACTCCTGCATCTCGTCCATCGTGGACGCGAGGCGGCGGGCGTAGCGCTCGGGCTCGGTGGCCAGGTCCCAGGCCAGGTACGGCTCGAGGGCGGCGAACTCAGACGGCAGCGGCATCGCTGAACTCCTTGACTCGGTCGCCGACGACCTTGTGCAGGTGCCGGAGCAGGATTTCCTGGTCGCACAGGGGGAACTCGGTGACCGTACGGGTACCGATCATCGTCTGGGTGGCCTCGAGGGTGTTGGCGTCCTGGAGCGCGTACTCCTTGAACGTCACCGCCGCCAGCTCCTGGGCCAGTCGCTCGCGGGCGTTCTTCGGCGGGGCGAAGTAGAGGCTCGCCTCGAAGGTGTGCTTGTTCACCGCGGTCGGCCAGTAGTGGTACGTCAGGTACCAGCCCGGCTTCCAGAACAGCAGGGTGAAGTTGGGGAAGATCTCGAACGAGTCGGTGCCCCAGGACTTGTGCTTCACGGGGTTGATCCCGGTCGGGAGCTTCTCGACCTCGAGGCCGTCGATCTCGGGCGTGTCCCAGGGGCCGAACAGGCCGCTGCGCAGCACGCGCTCGATCGGCTTGACCATCGACGGGTCCTTCGGCGGGGCCATGCCGCCCCAGGAAGACACCATCGAGTGCGGGCTGAACAACTGGTAGTGCAGCGCCTCGAACCCGTAGCCGATGAGCTTCTCGGACTCGCCCTTGACCGCCTGCTTCTGGTGCAGCACCGGAGCGTGGTAGAACTCCGCGAAGGCGTCGATGAACAGCTTCCAGTTGGCGCCGACCTCGGCCCGGTAGGAGTAGACCTCGGTCAGCTCCGAGTACGGGTAGCCCTCGAGGCCCTTGACCATGTCACCGAGGTACTCGGTGAGGGTCTCCTGCGGGTTCAGGTTGATGAAGATGAAGCCTTCCCAGACGTCACAGGCGACCTCCTTGAGGCCGAACTGCTTCTTGTCCAGGTCGAAGAACTCGCCCTCCTGCTGGACGAAGGTCAGCTCGCCGGTGAGGTCGTAACGCCAGGCGTGGTACTTGCAGATGAACTGCCGGCAGCTGCCGGCGGTCTCCTCACCCGGGAAGTCGTTCCACACCAGCTTGTTGCCGCGGTGGCGGCACACGTTGTGGAACGCGCGCACCTTGCCGTCCGGGCCCTTGACGATGATCAGCGACGTCCCGGCGGCGGGCAGTTCCTTGGTGAAGTAGCTGCCGGTGCGGGGCAGGCGCTCGACCCGGCCCACGTTCAGCCAGGTGCGCTTGAAGATCGCCTCGCGCTCCTGCTCGTAGAACGCCGGGTCGATCGAGTCGTTGTAGTCGACGGGCGCGGTGCCGAGCTCGGGATAGTTCTCGGTCCAGCTCCCCGCCGGGGGCTTGCTGAAGTGGGGCACAGGTCTACCTCTCGTTTTCGAGCGCCATGCCGATGGTGGTGCGGGCGATGATGTTGCGCGCGATGGCAGGCGCGCGACACTCGCCGACGGTGCCGACCGGACCGTCACTCAGCCGGACCGTTACCCGGCCGGATCCGTCACTCGGCGTCCGTCGAGGCGTTCCAGCAGGTCCGCGGGTGGCCGGACCGGACGCGCGCGGCACCGTCCCGTCCCTCGGCCCGGCTGGCCGGCCGGGTCGGGGCGTCGACGGGGTGGTGACACGCATGATCGTCCGGTCTCTCCTCGTCCCTGTGAGAACTACGTTCTCCATGTCGATAATTAGATTTCCATGGAGAGGCTTCCGCGTCAACGTCACCGAGCGCAATCGTGACAACGGGTGCCCGAGGCGGGACGCAGGGGCGCACCTCCCGCCGACCGGCAGTTCTCTGGAGCCGAGAAGTCGACTTCCTCACTTGGAGAGGAGGATGCCACATCCTGCCCCGAACGGCGGCCTTCGGGCGTGACAGCAACGCGCCCGCGCCGCGGCCGCGGGGTGCGGTCGCGACACGGGCGCGGGGCAGGTGCTGGGTCGAGGGTGAGCGGCGGCTCAGAAGCCCCGGACGAACAGGTTCAGGAGCCCTGGACGAACGGGTAGATCCGGGTGAAGTCGACGCCCGGCTCGGCCGCGGCGAACTCCTCCCACACCGACGACGTGACCGTGCCCAGCGACGTCGGCCCGTCCAGCTCGCGCACCTCCTGGAGATAGAGGCGCAGGTCCTTCGCCATCAGCGAGTTCGCGAAGCCGGCCGAGTAGAGCTCGGTGAGCACCTGCCGGGGGAACTTCTCGGCGGTGGCGTTGTTCTGCCCGCTCGCCGTGTTCAGCACGTCGAGCATCGTGCCCATGTCGAGGCCGGCCGAGGTGCCGAACGCGACCGCCTCGCTGGTCGCGGCGAGCGCGACGGCGGCCAGGAAGTTGTTGGCCAGCTTGAGGGCCTGGGCCAGGCCGGGCCGGTCACCGACCCGGCGGCGGCGGTCGCTCAGCGCGGCCAGCACGGGCTCCACCCGGGCGCAGGCGTCGTCCGTGCCCGCGTACATCACCGTCAGGGTGCGGGCACGGGCGCCCGTGACACCGCCGGAGACCGGCGCGTCCACGTAGCCGATGCCGCCGGCGGCCAGCAGGTCGGTGATGCGCTGGGCCGCGCTCACCCCGATCGTCGAGGTGTCGACGACGTGGGTGACCCTGCGGTCGGCCGTCTCGGCAAGCCCGCGGGCCACCTTCTCCGAGATCACGCCGTCGGGCAGGCTGAGCACGACCACCTCGGCGTGCCGGGCGACGGCTGCCAGGTCGTCGAGATGGGTGGTTCCCTCCGGGGCGCGCTCGGGGCCCGCCGCGTCGTGGACGACAAGGTCGAGGCCGAACTGCGCGACGTTGGCCGCGAGCGCCCCGCCCATGTTCCCGAGGCCGACGAAGCCGACACTGGGGGCCGTCATGCGTCGTCGCGTTCCGCCCGCACGGCCTTGACCGCCCGCCGGGCCGAGATCGCGGCCGGCGCGCCGCAGTACGCCGCCACCTGGAACAGCAGCTCGTCGATCTCCGCGTCGCTGACCCCGGTGCGCGACGACGAACTCGCGTGCAGGCGGAACTCCTCCATCCGGCCCAGCGCCGCGGTCATCGCCATGACCAGCAGGCTGCGGTCCCGGGTGGAGAGCACGCCCTCCCTGGTCCAGACGCCCCACGCCATCGACGTGATGTGGTCCTGGAACTGCCGGCTGGTCTCGTCGGTGTCGCCGGTCGCGCGGTCGACGTAGGCGTCGCCCAGCATGGCTCGGCGCATGGCGTAGGCGGCGCGTAGCTGCTCGGTCTGTTCCATGGGTCCTCCCGATCCTCAGTAGAGCGACAGGCTGACGGTCTTCACCCGGGCGTACTCGTGCAGGGCCTCGATGCCCTTCTCCCGGCCGTAACCGCTGGCCTTGTAGCCGCCGAACGGCGTCTCGACCGTGAGCGGGCCGCCGTTCACCGCAACCTGGCCGGCCTCGATCCGCTCCGCCAGCCGCAGGCCGCGCGCGACGTCCCCGCTCCAGACGCTGCCGACGAGGCCGTACTCGCTGTCGTTGGCAAGCGCGAGGGCCTCGTCCTCGCCCTCGAACGGCAGTGTCACCAGGACCGGGCCGAAGACCTCCTCGCGGGCCACCGGCAGGTGCGGCGCCACCCCGGCGTAGACGGTGGGCCGGATGTACAGGCCCTTCGCGCCCGGGCCGTCGGCGTAGGCGGCGCCCCCGGTGGCCGGCCGCAGCCCGGACGCCAGCGTCCGTGCGAAGAAGTCCAGCACCTTCCGGTACTGCGCCTCGGTGATGATCGGGCCGAAGTCCACGCCCGGGGTGAGCCGCTCCACCGCCGCGACCACCCGGGCGACCAGCTCGTCGTGCACGGACGCCTCGACGAGCAGCCGGGTCGTCGCCGAGCACACCTGCCCGGAGTTGGTCGCGACGGTCGAGACCGCGGCGGCGGCCGCCCGGTCCAGGTCGGCGTCGGCGAAGACCACCAGGGGAGACTTGCCGCCGAGCTCGAGGGTCGCCGGCACGAGCCGGTCGGCCGCGATCCGGGCCAGGTGCCGCCCGGTGGCGACCGAGCCGGTGAAGGTGACGCGCCCGACCCGCGGGTCGGCGGCCAGCGGGGTCCCGACTTCGGGCCCGGTTCCGGTCACGACGTTGAACAGGCCGTCCGGGAGCCCGGCCTCGCTCGCCAGCCGCGCGAGGCGGACGGTGGAGATCGACGTCAGCTCGGACGGCTTGACCACCACGGCGTTGCCCGCGGCCAGCGCCGGGGCCAGCGCCCGGCACGCCTGGTTCAGCGGCAGGTTCCACGGGGTGATCGCCGCGACCACCCCGTACGGCTCCAGCCGGGTGTAGGTGTGGCTGCCCCCGCCCAGGTCGATCGTGCGCCCGTGGTGCGCGCGCACCACCCCGGCGTAGTACCGGAAGTAGGCGGCGGACTGCTCGACCTCGAACCGGAGCTGGGTGGCGATCTTGCCGGTGGCCACCCGCTCCAGCTCCATCAGCTCGGCCGCGTGCGCGTCGATGACGTCGGCGACCCGGTGGAGCAGCTCGCCGCGCTCCGCCCCCGACCGCCGCGCCCACTGCGGCTGGGCCGCCGCCGCGTCGGTGACGGCACGGTCGACGTCCACGGGGGAGCCGGCGGCGATCTCGTCACCGGGCTCGCGGGTCGAGGGGTCGAGCGTGGGCAGGTAGCTCCCGCCGGCCGGTGCCGCAGCCTTCCCGCCGATCCAGTGGTCGTGACGGACGGTCACGTCAGGTCACCTCCAGGGCGCGGCGGGCGGGCGCGGGGTGCGGCGGGCGCACCGTCACAGCCCGAGCGACTTCGCGATGATCGTCTTCATGATCTCGCTGGAACCGCCGTAGATCCGCCCGACCCGGGCGTCTGCCCAGGCCCGCGCCACCGGGTACTCGTTGATGTAGCCGTAGCCGCCGAAGAGCTGCAGGCAGGCGTCGATCACCCGACCCTGCATCTCCGTGCAGTAGAGCTTGACCATCGCGGCGTCGGCCGGCGTCGCCTCGCCCGTCACGTGCGCGAGGAGCACCTGGTCCAGCAGTGCCTGGCCCGCCTCGACCTCGGTCGCGCACCCGGCCAGCACGAACTTGGTGTTCTGGAAGGTGTTGAGCGTCTTGCCGAACACCTTGCGGCCGTTGACGTAGGCGACGGTCTGCTCGACGACCGACGCGGCCGCGCCCTGGGCGTTGATCGCGATCGAGAGCCGCTCCTGCACGAGGTGCGAGGTCAGGTAGGTGAAACCCTGGCCCTCCTCGCCCAGCAGGTTCGCCGCCGGGACACGGACGTCGTCGAAGAAGATCTCGACCGCCTCCTGGATGTGCAGCCCGATCTTGTGTAGCGGGGCACCGCGGCTGACGCCAGGAAGGTCACCGGGGATCACCAGCAGCGACAGGCCGGCGTGGCGCTGGGTCGGGTCGGTTTTCACCGCGGTGAGGAAGAGGTCGGCGTTCAGGCCGCCGGTGATGAACGTCTTGGATCCGTTCACCACGTAGTGGTCACCCTCGCGGCGCGCGGTGGTGGTGAAGCCGGCCAGGTCCGATCCCGCGCCCGGCTCGGTCAGCGCCAGCGCGGCGACCAGCTCGCCGCTGGCCAGGCCCGGCAGCCACCGAGTCTTCTGCTCCTCGTTGCCGTGGTCGACGAAGTACGGGACGGAGATGTCCGCGTGGATGCGCAGGGGGCCCAGCGCGTAGCCGCCCCGGGCGGCCTCCTCGGTGACGACGGCGTTGAACAGGAAGTCCGCCCCGCCGCCGCCGTACTCCTCCGGGATCCCGAGCCCGAGGATTCCAACGTCCCCCGCCTTGTTGTAGAAGTCGCGCGGCGGTAGGCCGGCTTCCTCCCACTCGCGGTAGTGCGCCCCGATCTCCTTTTCGAAGAAGGTACGGACGGCTGCCCGAAAAGCGTCGTGCTCGGGACCGTAGACCGTGCGTCGCATCCGGTCGCCCCTCTCCGGCCGAGGCGGGGTGTCCCGCCGACGTCGTCTGAGTCACGGGCTCCGCGCATGACGGGCCCGTCGGGTTTCGTGTGTCTGGTCGTGTGCGTGCTGGATATCGCGTGCGTGTCGGATATCGGTTTCGTGCGCCGGGGACCGGCCGGCCCGGGGGACGGGCAGACCATGCTCAGGAGGAGACGGAGGTGGGCCGCCGCACCCCGGAGCGGCCGGCGGACCCGTGACCGGGACGCCGTCGGCCGACGTGGTGACGGGTCGACCACACTGCCCCGCCAAGCGCCGCCGACCGTGGGAATGCCATCGATCCCACGGGCTCCGGTCGCCTCC
This sequence comes from Frankia sp. Hr75.2, assembly GCF_949319125.1. NCBI lineage: Bacteria > Bacillati > Actinomycetota > Actinomycetes > Frankiales > Frankiaceae > Frankia > Frankia sp. Hr75.2. The sequence continues at coordinate 8,889 of NZ_CASGGV010000023.1, forward strand.
AGGCCACCTCGGACGCGTCACCGCAGCCGAACCGCCTCGGCGGGATCGCCGGGAACGGGTCGCCTCGAACTGCATCGCCTCGAACTGGGGTGGTCCCGGGAGTTCGCGCGCGGCCACACGCGGCGCGAGACCGGGGCTTAACGTACCTTCGCTGCCCGGACGCAGTCCAGTGGGCGGCGGCGCCCGTCCTGTCTGGTACGTACCGCGAACAGCCGCGATGGTCGACCGACGGCGGACCGGTGACGGAAGGTACCAGTCCGGGTACGTGGGCGTCGCGGAGGCAGTCGGGAAGATCTTCCGGACCCGTTCGGGTGAGCGTGTCCTCGGCCCAGTGAGTCTCTGCTAACGTGAACCGTCGGCCAACGTGATCAGTTGCGTGCACGTGAACCGTCGTGTGCCGGGTGGCGTGCATGCCGTCTCCCTGACCGCGCTCGCGGGTGTCGTGGCGCATCCGACACCGCGGGTTCCACCACCAGCCCCACCGGCGCGGCCGGTGGCCGCCCGGCTCGAGGGCGGTCGCGGGCGGGGCCGTCGCACTGATTGAACGCTGTCACTGATTGAACGCTGTGACCTGTTGTTACCTGCTGGACGGACGAGACCGTCGCCGGTGCGGGAGTGAGGGGTGGACAGGTTGGACAAGGTGGTTCCGAGCGCGGAGCTCGCCGTGGCGGACATCCCCGACGGGGCCTCGCTGGCGGTGGGCGGATTCGGGCTCTGTGGCATCCCGAGTGGCCTCATCCGCGCGTTGCTCGCCGCCGGCCCCAAGGACCTCGAGACGGTCAGCAACAACTGCGGCGTGGACGACTGGGGCCTCGGCCTGCTGCTGCGGGCGGGGCGGATCCGGCGCACCACCGGCTCCTACGTCGGGGAGAACAAGGAGTTCGAGCGTCAGTTCCTCTCCGGTGAGCTCGAGGTCGAGCTCGTTCCGCAGGGCACCCTGGCCGAGCGGCTGCGCGCCGGCGGCGCCGGCATCCCGGCCTTCTACACCCCCGCGGGCGTCGGGACCCAGGTGGCCGAGGGCGGCCTGCCGTGGCTGTACGACGGCTCCGGCGGCATCGCGGTCGCCTCGCCGCCCAAGGAGACCCGGATCTTCGACGACCGGACCTACGTCCTCGAACGCGGCATAGTCTGCGACTTCGCCCTGGTCCATGCCTGGAAGGGCGACCGGCACGGCAACCTGGTCTACCGGGCGAGCGCCGCCAACTTCAACCCGCTGTGCGCGACGGCCGGGCGGGTCACCATCGCCGAGGTCGAGGAACTGGTCGAGCCCGGCGAGCTCGACCCGGCCCAGGTGCACACCCCGGGGATCTTCGTCCAGCGGGTCGTGCACGCGCCCGACACGGAGAAGCGGATCGAGAAGCGGACGGTGAGCTGAGATGGCCCTGACTCGTACCGAGCTCGCGGCCCGGGTCGCCCGCGAGCTCGAGAGCGGACAGTACGTGAACCTCGGTATCGGCCTGCCGACCCTGGTTCCGAACTATCTGCCCGACGGCGTGACCGTGGTCCTGCACAGCGAGAACGGCATCCTCGGCGTCGGCCCCTACCCGGCGGACGCCGCCGTCGACCCCGACCTGATCAACGCCGGCAAGGAGACCGTCACCGTCCTGCCCGGGGCGGCCTTCTTCGACTCGGCCACCTCGTTCGGGATGATCCGCGGCGGTCATGTCGACGTCGCGGTGCTCGGGGCGATGCAGGTCTCCCGGGTCGGCGACCTGGCGAACTGGATGATCCCCGGCAAGATGGTCAAGGGCATGGGCGGCGCGATGGACCTCGTGCACGGCGCCCGGCACGTGATCGTGATGATGGAGCACGTCGCCCGCGACGGCAGCCACAAGATCCTCGACGAGTGCACGCTGCCGCTGACCGGCCGCGCCTGCGCTCAGCGGATCATCACCGACCTCGCGGTCATCGACGTCGTGCCCGGCGGCGTCCTGGCTCTGCGCGAGACCGCGCCCGGCGTGACCGTCGACGACGTCCGCGCCGCCACCGGCACTGAGCTCACCGTGGACCTGGTCGCCGTCTAACCGGGCAGGTCACAGGCTCCGGTCACGGACTCCGTCCCGTGGCCGCCCGGATTCGCCCGGCGGCCGTCCTCAAGGCCAGGTGGCTGTGCCACCCGCGCACCCACCTGGCCGGCTGGTTCTTCGCCGAGGCGCGAAAGATCTGGGCCAGGAGCTTCCCTGAGCTCGCGCGGCCTCAGTGAAGGTCAGCTGATCGTGATCGCTTTCTCGGGGCAGTTCTGCGCGGCGTCACGCGCCTTGGCCTCGTACACGGGCGGGACCTCTGGGACGGGGACGAACCCGTGGCCCTGTTCGTCGAGCCCGAAAACCTCCGGGCAGATATCCCAGCAGCGGGCGTGTCCCTGACACAGCTCCGGGTCGACCACGACCTTCATGCGTGAGTCTCCTTCTTTCGGGGACCTGTGGGTGATGCGGTACCCGTCTTCTGCTGTCAGTCGATCACATTGGTCATCAGTCGCCGGCCGAGCTCCGATGATTCAATGAACGGCGCATTGACATCCAGGCAGCTGGCCCAGATGTTCTGGGCGCCGGAGGAGTCGCCGGCCACGAGCGCGGAGACCAGCTCCGCGAAGAGCTGGGCGTTGCGGGTTGCCGTTGCGACCCAGGGGTCGTCCGCCGCCGCGGTGATGATCGGCTGGTTCCCGACACGCACCCACTGGAGGATCTCGGCGACGATGGCGAGGGCGGGGTTGTGCGTCGCGGCGAAGGCCACGACCCCGCCGCGTCCCCACGTCTCGGCGAAGTGGGGCATGTCATCCGTGGACGCCGACAGCTCTTTCACCAGGGCGCGCAGGTCGTTCAGCGACGCCGGGTCGATCCTCGACGCGACGAGTCTCATCATGGCGGGCTCGATCATGCGCATCGCCCGATAGAAGTCACCGAGGGTTGCCTGCCGAGCCTCGAGGACGGTGCCCGCCAGCTGGGCCGCTATCTGGGTGGACGGATGCTGTATCTGGGCACCCCCGCGGTCGCCTGTCCGGAGCTCGATAAGGCGCTCCGTCTCCAAGATCCTCAATGCCTCCCGTAGCGTCGGCCGGGAGATGCCGAACTCCCTGGCCAGGTCGGTGAGAGAGGAAAGCCGGTCGCCGTTCTCAAGGCGGCCTTCGGCGATCCGCGACCTGATCTCGGCCGCCACCGAGGTCGCCATTCGTTGCGGTTGCCCGTTTCTGGTGTGGCTGACCTGTGCCCGCCACAGTTGAACGACGTCGATCGGCTGCCGGCTCCGGCTGCGGCTCACCAGGAGTCGGCTGGTGCTCGACAGATATTCGCTCCAGGTTCTGTTCGCCAGGTCGCCCTCACGTCGCCGCGCGGCCTGGAGGAACTCGCTCTGGCTGTCGATCACCCTGCGGGCGATTCGTTCGGCGGACGTGAGATCGGAGGTGCCGACTGCCGCATAGACCTGGCTCGTGTAGATGTCGCGGAGAACCCCCGCGATCACCGCGATGGAGCGGTTGCCGGACAGGTCGGTGACGGCCTGGTCGAACGTCGCCACCGCGGTGGCGAACGACAGCGGATCGTCCGCGGCGGCTCGTGCGTTCTCGTGCAGCGCGGCGAGATGGTCGAGCCCCTCTTGGCCGCACCGGACAGCGAGCTGTTCGGCGGCCGGCGGCTCGATCACCAACCGAGCCTCTTCGAGGTGCGCCAGCGTGGCTTTCCGAAGCTGGAGGAGGAGCGTGACGTATCGACCCACCGCGGCAAGTCCGGGGCGGCGAACGACGGCACCGCCGCCGCGGCCGCGACGGATCTCGAGAAGTGACTGTGACTCGAGGATCCGCAGTGTTTCGCGCAGTGTCTCGCGGGAGATCTTGAAGGTCGCGGTCAGCTCGGCCTCTGACGGTAGCTGCTGGTCGGCGGCCAGCTCGCCACTGAGGATCTGCCGCCGCAGGTCGGCCGCGAGGACATGTGAAATCTTCTGGGCACGGCGGCGGGGTGGCGCTCGGAAGGTGGCGACGGTGGGGGCGAGCTCCGGTTCGACTGTCAGGGCCGTCCTTGTCTCGGTCACGCTCTTGTCAGGATGAGGCTCCGCATTGAAGCGATGGTACAGACCCCCGCCGTGACGGCGCCTGCGTGCGCGGGCCCTGTCGCCTGGTGACGTATACGACCGCGCATACCGCCGTTCGTTCACCCTCGGCCCCCGTCGCCGATGAACATCTCCGGAACCCAGCTCGGTGCCCGCTTCTCCATGAACGCCCGCATTCCCTCACGCGGTTCAGGGGAATCTTCGAGGGCCCAGAACATCGTCTGGTAGTCGATGAGTCCGTAGCGCTCGTTGAGCATCCGTTTCACGTGCATGCGCGCCATCGGCGGGGTCTGCAGGATCTCGCCCGCTGCCTGGACGGCGGCCTGTCGGAGCTGGCTGTGGGGCACGACCCGGGAGATCACGCCCAGCCTCTGGGCTTCAGTGGCGTCGAACCGGCGCGCGGACAGCAGCAGGTCGCGGGCGACGGCCACGCCGACGTGGGCGGGCAGGGCGGCCGCGAAGGTGGCGTCGGGGATGCCGCGCAGCAGTTCGGGCACTCGGAACGTGGCGCGGTCGCTGGCCACGGCGATGTCGGCGAGCATGGCGACGAGTAGGCCGCCGGCCTGGCAGATGCCGTTGACGGCTGCCACCACCGGCGCCCGGCTGTCGCGGATCGCGAGGAACGGCAGGATGTCGTGCCCGATGTCCGGTGGCGACGAGTCACCTGGTTCGGAGCGCCCTCCGAGGTCCCCTCCGGGAGCGAACACGTCGCCCGTGCCGGTGATGACGAGGGCCGCCAGGTCCGGGTCCTTGTTGACGAGGCGCACGGCGCGCTTGATGCCGAAGTACATGGCCGGGGTGAGGGCGTTCCTTGCCTCCGGCCGGTCGATGACGCACCAGCCGATGACTCCCTCGCGTTCGAACCGTAGACCGGCTGCGCCGAGATCGTGTTGCACGCGTCTCCTTCCCTGGCCGTCGACACGCAAGGCGCCGATGGGCGACTGAGTCAACTCTATATCGGTCCTTCCTCCTGGTCGCCTCCTGGTTCCACGGGAGGGCGGGGGTCGTGAAGCCCTGTGGTCGGCTCGGTGACCTGCAAATACAGCACGGGGCAGGGGGTGAGGTCCAGTAGCGATGTCCGTCCGCTTCGTCCGACGCCAACGGCAGCGACCCCTAGACAGCTGACCTAGGCAACTGTATTTTTCCTCTCGAGTCGGTAGTGGCGGAGGTCACTTCGCGCGTGGGGGGTCGTCTCGGTGCCCTTCGGTGGCAACCCAGACCAAGATCGTCGATCTCAGAGGTCTGATCTCGTCGACGCGGCGGCCACGACGGCGACGCCCGCAACGTGGAAGGAAGGGATGGAGCATGGAGCAGGAGTCCGGGCACGGCTTCGGCGGCAGTTACATGGAGATGATGGGCGCCGGAACGGCCCGGCATCCGCAGGCGACCTACCAGCGGTTACGGGAAGCCTCGCCTGTCCTGCAGGTCGAGGGGCTGGACGGTCCGGGCGTGATCGTCAACAGGCGCGCCGAGATCGAGGAGATCTTCCGCTGTCCGGAGATCTACTCCTCGGCGATGCATCACGGCCGGCTCGGGAACGCCCGGCCCCTCATACCGATCGAGATCGACCCTCCTGGCCAGCGGAAGTTCCGGAAGGTCCTCAACCCGCTCTTCGTTCCCCAGGAGCTGGAGGTTCTCGAGGAGCCGGTGACGCGTCTCGTCCACGAACTCATCGACGGCTTCGTCGATGAGGATGAGATCGACTTCGCGAAGCAGTTCTCCATGCCGTTGCCCTCGCAAGTGTTCCTCACGCTACTAGGCCTGCCCCTGGAAGACCTTCCGACGTTCCTCGCGATGAAGGACGGAATAATCCGTCCCTTCCACGTTCTCGGGAAACCCGTGGGTGACCCCGAGGCCCGGGCCTACCAGGTGCGCACCGCAGGTTCGATCTACGACTACTTCGACAAGGTGCTCGACCAGCGGGAGCTCAGGCGCGAGGAGGACCTGCTGAGCAGGCTGCTGGACACCGAGGTCGACGGCGATCGGCTGAGCCGCGAAGACCTCCTCGACATCTGCTTCCTTTTTTTGACCGCCGGCCTCGACACGGTGTCCGCATCGCTCGACTGCTTCATGGCGTACCTTGCCGAGCATCACGAGCAGCGCGCGAAACTCGTCGCGGACCCCTCGATCATTCCGCGTGTCGTCGAAGAGCTGTTGCGCTGGGAGTCGCCGGTGATGCTGGTCTCCCGGGTCGCCACCCGGGACACCGAGCTGGGCGGATGTCCGATCAAAGCCGGCGACGAAGTCTACGCGTTCCTCGGTTCCGCGAACACCGACGAACACGACATCCCGGATGGGAACGTCGTCCGCTGGGACCGCCAGGTGAACCGCCACCTGGCGTTCGGCGGCGGGATCCACCGCTGCCTCGGCTCTCACCTCGCTCGACTGGAACTCCGCATCGTCCTGCGCGAGTGGCACGCCAGGATCCCCGACTACCGGATCAAGTCAGGCGCGGACCTCGCGTTCACTCCCGGCGTCCGCGCCCTCGACTCATTCCGGATGCTTCTGGGAAAGTCAGCATGACGAAGCCGCCGAGTAGGCCTCGAACGGCTACCGGCGATGCTGTCGCGCCCCGGCGGTTCCCCCGCGGAGGGGACTTCCGCTCCCGTCCGCGATCACTGTTCCTATCACGGGGGCAGAAGACTCGATGAAGACACCCGCGCAGCTTTTCGACCTGACGGGAAGGGTCGCCGTAGTCACCGGTGGGAGCCGGGGGATCGGCCGTGCGGTGGCCGAGGGCCTCGCGGCGGCCGGCGCTGATGTGGCGATCGCCAGCCGCAAGCTCGACGCCTGCGAGACGGTGGCCAAGGAGATCGAGGCGGCGACCGGCCGCCGGGCCCTTCCCGTCTCCTGTCACGTCGGCAGGTGGGAGGACTGCGACCGCCTCGTCGACAGAGTTTACGAGGAGTTCGGTCGGTGCGACACACTCGTGAACAACGCCGGCATGTCGCCGATCTACAACGGCCTTTCCTCGGTGACCCGGGATCTGTACGACAAGGTCCACGCCGTGAACGCGAGCGGGCCTTTCCGGCTGAGCGCCCTTGTCGGATCGCGTATGGCGGAGGGTGACGGAGGGTCGATCATCAACGTTACGACGGCGGGGTCGTTGCGACCGAACGCAGACGACCTGCCCTACGCGATGGCGAAGGCAGCCCTCAACGCACTGACTCTCGGCCTTGCCGGCGCGTGGGCGCCCAAGGTACGGGCGAATCTGGTCCTGCCGGGTGCGTTCGACACCGATATCACCAAGGCATGGGGCCCGGACATGAAACGCCACGCCGGAGACATCAATCCGATGAGGCGCATCGGCCAGCCCGACGACATGGTGGGCGCCTGCGTGTTCCTGGCGAGTGATGCCGCCAGTTACGTCAACGGGGCGCAGATCCTCGTCGACGGTGGGCTGTTCCGAACCCTCTGACGACCGCCGGTACTGCGGCCCTTTACGAAACCAGCACGACAGTCCCGAAGAACATCCACACCATGCGCGATGCATGGCCCCACCACGACGCAGGCCAACCACGGCGACGGCGGGTGCCGCGTCGCGCCGCGCCGAAGGAGGATCCGCCATGTCCGACAGCGCGCCACTGGACGGAAAAGTCGCCATTGTCACGGGTGCGGGGGGAGGAATCGGCCGAGCCTACTCGGCGGGGCTGGCCAGGGCCGGTGCCGCGGTGGCCCTGGCCGACATCGACCTTGATGCCGCCGCCGCCACCGCCGCGGAACTGACCGCGGGTGGGCACCGCGCGTTCGCCCTCCGCGTGGACGTGGCGGACGAGGCGGATGTGAACCAGATGGCCGTCACGGTGGCCGAGCGCTTTGGTTCGGTCGACATCCTGGTGAACAACGCGGCACTCATGGCCGAAGTCGTCGGGAAGGGCACCCTCACCACGATGCCGCTCGACCTGTGGCATCGCACCGTGGAGGTCAACCTCACCGGCCCGCTGCTGTGCACGCGCGCCGTCGTGCCGTACATGAAGCAACGGGGCTACGGCAAGGTGGTGAACCAGTCGTCGGGCGGCGCCTTCATGCCGTCCAACGCCTATGGCATCACCAAGCTCGGTCTTGTCAGCATGACGATGTCGCTGGCCCGTGAGCTCGCGCTGCTTGGCATCCGGGTGAACGCTATCGCGCCGGGAAACGTGAACACCGAGGCGGGGGCCATCGCGTCCCCCCCACCGTTCCGAAAGATGATCGAGGTCACCGTGCCGTTCCCGTTCGGTGAGCCCGAAGACCTGGTACCCGGCCTGCTTTACCTGGTCTCATCGGGCAGCGACTGGGTCACGGGCCACACGCTCAACATCGACGGCGGCTGGATTCCCCGTACCTGAGATCTTCACCCGGGGAGATCCAGCACTCCGCCGCACTCCAAACACTCGTTCGCGCACGAAATCAGGTGAGAGAACATGAAGAAAATGATCCTGCACGTCGAGTCGCGGCCGACCAGTTCTGGCGTGGTCGAAGAGTTCAACCGCTGGTACGACGAGGTCCATCTACCGGAGATCGTCGCGATCGACGGATTCGTCTCGGCGCGCCGCTATGCGCCGGTTGAGGAGAACGACCCCTACATCGCCCAGTACGAAATCGAGGGAGACCCGGACGCGGTCGTGGCGCGCGTCGTCGCCGCGTCCGCCGAGGGCAGGCTGGACATGTCGGACGCCGTCCAGATGGACCCCCGGCCGCGGATGCGGCTCATGCAGCTCGTCACGGAGTACGGACCTGACGCCGGGGACATCTGACAGACATCCCCTGAACTGGCCGGTCGATCTCCGTGCCGTACACGTTATCTCAAGGCAATGCTCATTGTCGAAAAAGGGGAGCATAGTGATGGACGTCGATGACCTCATCCTGATCAGTGTTGACGACCACCTAATCGAACCACCGGACCTGTTCGTCAACCACCTCGATGAGAAGTACCAGGATCGGGCGCCGAGACTGATCCGCAACGAGGGGGGCAACGACG
>NZ_CASGGV010000024.1:0-17394 GCF_949319125.1 Frankia sp. Hr75.2
CGTCGACCCGAAGGCCAACTCCGAGGAAATGCCGAACTACGACGAGTTCCGCACCTGGTACGCCGAGGGAATGCAGTAGGGAATGCAGTGGCTCCCGGGAGCACGGCTCCCGGGAGCAAGCGAGAGGAGGCGGATGGATGACCGCGATCACTACGAGGAAACTGAACGACTATGTCGGAGCAGAGGTTCTCGACCTCGACGTCGACCGTCTACTGAACGACAACGATCTGCCGGAAGCATGCCTAGCGGCTCTCGAAGAGCACGGCGTTCTGTTATTCCGCGAGCTGAACATCAGCCATGAGGACCAGTTCGCATTCGGCCGGAAGCTCGGCGACGTCGTCAAGATTCCTGGCTATGCGATCCCCGAGGTCATGGAGATCAGCTTCGACCCGGCGAATCCGAACGCGCAGTACTTCCCGAGCAACGACCACTGGCACTTCGACGGCTCCATGGACGACATCCCGGCCAAGGCCGCGCTGATGAGCGCGAGCGTGGTCGTCGCGGAGGGCGGCGAGACGGAGTTCGCCAGCACGTACGTCGCCTACGACACCCTCTCCGCCGAGGAGAAGGAGCGCTTCGAAGATCTCCGGGTGGTCCACACGTTCGAGTCGATCCAGCGCCGGAGCTACCCCGACCCGACCCCGGAGCAGAAGGCCGACTGGGCGTCGTGGCCCGTCCGTGAGCACCCCCTGGTGTGGGAGCACCAGTCGAGGCGGCGTTCGCTGGTGTTCGGGGCGAGCGCGTCGCACATCGTCGGGATGGACGTCGACGAGGGCCGGGCGCTGCTCGCGGACCTCGAGCGGCGTAGCACGCTGCCGGACCGGGTGCTGCGGCACTCCTGGTCAGTGGGCGACATGGTGATCTGGGACAACCGGGGGCTGGTGCACCGGGCCGGCCCGTTCGACCGTACGAAGCCGCGCATCCTGCACCGCACGACCCTCGCCGGAGATGAGCCGATCAAATGAGCGCACGCACAGCCATCGTCACCGGCGGCGCGTCGGGCATCGGCGGCGGCATCAGCCGCCGCCTGGCCGCCGACGGCGCCCAGGTGGCGATCTTCGACCTCAGTGGTGACGCGGCCAAGGCCGCGGCCGAGTCGATCGAGAAGGCCGGCGGCCGGGCGATCGGCGTGCCCGTCGACGTGGTGGACCGCGCCGCCATCGACGCCGGGGTCGAGGAGGTGCGGGCCCGGCTCGGCCAGCCGACGATCCTGGTGAACAACGCCGGCCTGACGGTCGAGAACGCGTTCCTCGAGACCACCGCCGCGGCCTGGCACCAGATGATCTCCATCAACCTCACCGGAACGTTCGACTGTTGCCAGGCGGTACTCCCCCACATGATCGAGGCGGGCTGGGGGCGGATCGTCAACATCTCGTCGTCAAGCGTTTACGGCCCTCCCCCCGGACTGGCCGGCTACGTGGCGGCGAAGTCGGGGGTGGTCGGCCTCACCAAGGTGCTCGCGCTGGAGTTCGCCAAGCACGGGATCACGGTCAACAGCATTCCGCCCGGCTTCATCGACACGCCGATGACGCGCGATGTCGTGGATCGCGGGTTCATCGACCTCGATCAGCAGATCGCGAAGACACCGGTGGGCCGGATGGGCCGGCCCGAGGACATCGCCGCCGCCACCGCGTTCCTGGTGAGCGAGGAGGCCGGCTACATCACCGGCCAGAGCCTCGGGGTCAACGGGGGCCGGATCATCTGATCCGGCCTGCCTGATCCGGCGTCGCCGTCTGATCCGGCACCGCCGGTCGCCGCCGCCCGGAATCGACCCGACCGCGCCCCGGCCGGTCCGGGCGGGCGGCGGCCGACCAGCAGCCAGCAGCCGGCGACCGGCCGCCCACAGCCTGACAATGGCGCCGGACCGCCCGCTGGATGCTGCGCCCAGCGGGCGGGACCACACCTTGACACGCGAGCCCGCCGACCAGAAGAGGCAGACCACACAATGAGTCGACTCACACCCCTGCCGCGCGATGAATGGCCCACGGATCTGACGACGTTCATCGCCGATTTCCGAGCCACCGTCATCGGGGACACGGGGAGCGCGGGCGGCCAGTCCGGGGCGAACCTGCTGGGGACCCTGGCCCGCTACCCGGCACTGACCATCGCGTTTCTCCGGTTCAACGGCCACGCCCTGTACGGCACCTCGCTGACCGCCAGGCAGCGGGAGCTGATCGTGCTCCGGGTGGCGTCCCTCCGGCAGGCTGACTACGAATGGGCGCAGCACGTGGTCCTCGCCGAGGCGGCCGGCCTGCGGGACGACGAGATCGCCCGGGTGACCGAGGGGCCGGACGCCGCGGGCTGGGCCCCGCTCGAGTCCGCGCTGCTGCGCGCGGCCGACGAGCTGATCGCCGACGGCTCGGTGGGCGACCAGACCTGGAAGACTCTCTCCAGCGAGCTCGACGAGCACCAGCTCATGGACGTCGTCTTCACCGTCGGCACCTACGAGATGGTGGCCTTCGCGCTCCGCTCGTTCGGGGTGGAGGCCGAGGACGATCTCCTCCCGTATCTTCGGCGCGGCCGGTGAGTCTCACCCGTCGCTAGAAGCCGACCGCGGCCCAGGCAGCCTGGGCTGCGTTGTTGCAGGGCGATATCAGTGAATGGTGGTGACAGTGTGGTCGGGGTCGTCACCTCGGCCGGGCGGGTTCTCGAGGTGCTCCGGCGGCTCATCCTCAACAACACCTTCCTGCCCGGGGCCCGGCTGGCCGAGACCGAGCTGGCCGAACAGCTGGGGGTCAGCCGGACCCCGGTCCGCGAGGCCCTGCGCCAGCTGGCCGCCGAGGGGCTGGTCGAGCTCTCGCCCAATCGGGGCGCCCGGGTCGCCGGCTGGTCGCCGGCCGAGCTGGAGAGCGTCTTCGAGCTGCGTTCGACGCTCGAACCGCGGCTGACCGGGATGGCCGCGGAACGGGCCGACGAGGGCGACCTCGCCGAGCTGGAGAAGCTGGCGAACGAGATGTCGGCCGTCGGCTCGCCCGGTCCGGAGCAGGACCTGGAGGCTCTCATTCCGCTGAACGCGGCGTTCCACGAGCGGCTGGTGAAGCTGGCCGACGCGCCGGCCTTCGCGGCGGCCCTGGCCGGGGCGGTCCGCACCCCGCTGGTGATGCGGAACTTCCACGCCTACGACGACGACTCGATGCGGCGCAGCCTGGCACACCACATCGAGATCGTCGCCGCCATGCGCGCCGGCGATCCGCAGTGGGCCACCGCGGTGATGGTCGCCCATCTCCGCAACGCCCGGGCCGTCATGCTGCGGACCACTTTCCCAACCGCGGACCCCGGCGGCGTGAGACGGGGTCGATAGCCCAGGCACGCCCGCGGCACCGGCTTCCGGTGGCCTGGGCGGTCACGACGGAACCAGGAGGCGTGGATGCGTCTGAAGGACAAGGTCGCGGTCATCACGGGCGCGGGCTCGGGAATCGGCAAGGCGATAGCTCACCGGTTCGCCGCCGAGGGGGCGAGTGTGGTCTGCGCCAGCGTCAGCGGCCGCGCGGTGGACGTCGCCGCCGAGATCGGCGACGGGGCGCTCGGGGTGCGGGCGGACGTCAGCGACGAGGCGGACGTCCAGCGCATGATCGGCGCCGCCGAGGAGGCGTTCGGCCGGATCGACATCCTGGTGAACAACGCCGGGTTCGGCGGCAAGTTGAAGCCGATACACGAGCAGAGCACGGAGGACTGGGACCGCGTTCACGGCGTGAATTTGCGGGGCGTCTTCTTCTGCATGAAGTACGGCATCATGTCGATGCGCCGGACGGGTGGCGGCTCCGTCGTGAACATCTCGTCGACGACGGCGGTCATCGGCTGGAAGCACCACGGGATCTACGGGGCGGCCAAGGCCGGCGTGAACCAGCTGACCAGGGTCGCCGCTCTCGACTACGCCGACGACAACATCCGGGTGAACGCGGTGTGCCCCGGCACGATCTGGACCGGTCTCGTGCAGATGTCCAAGGAGCACCCGGAACCGCCGCCGGGGGTCTTCCGCCTCCCCGGAATCCCGATGGACCGCTGGGGCATGTCCGACGAGATCGCCGCGGCGGCCCTGTTCCTGGCCAGTGACGAGGCGTCCTACGTCACGGGTGTGCTGATGCCGGTGGACGGCGGCTACTCCGTCGGCTTCTCCGGGATGGGCGCCGAGAAGTCGGGCCAGCCGACCGCCTGAGGCGGTGCCGCGGAGCGGCCGGCCTACGACGCCGGCCCGGCCGCCCCGGGGCCGTCTAGCGCGGGGACATCCGCAGCGCGCCGTCCATCCGGATGACCTCGCCGTTGAGGTAGTCGTGGTCGATGATCGACAGGGCCAGCTGGGCGTACTCGTCCGGCCGGGCGAGCCGCTGCGGGAACGGCACCGACGCGGCCAGGCCGGCGCGGAACTCGTCCGAGACGGTGGCGAGCATCGGCGTCTCGACGATGCCGGGGGCGATCGTGCACACCCGGATGCCGTACTGGGCGAGGTCGCGGGCGGCGGGCAGGGTGAGGCCCACGACGCCGCCCTTGGACGACGCGTAGGCCGCCTGGCCGACCTGGCCCTCGTACGCGGCGACGGAGGCGGTGTTGATGATGACGCCGCGCTGGCCGTTGTCGTCCGGCTCGGTCTCGGCGATCGCGGCGGCGGCGGTGGAGAGCACCGCGAACGTGCCGACCAGGTTGATCTGGATCACCTTCGCGTAGAAGTCGAGGTCATGGCGCCGGCCCCGGCTGAGGATGCGCTGCGACGGGCCGATGCCGGCGCAGTTCACGACGACGCGCAGCGGCACACCCGTCCCGGCCGCGGTGTCGACGGCGGCGGCCACCTGGTCGCCGACGGTCACGTCAGCTCCCAGGTAGGTGATGCCGGTGACCGGCGGCGCCGACTCGATCGACGTCGGCAGGTCCAGCGCGAAGACGGTGGCGCCGTGCGCGGCGAGCGCGGCGGCGGTCGCGGCCCCGAGGCCGGAGGCCCCTCCGGTGACGATGGCGGCGGTGTCGGTCAGTTTCATTCGGCGGCTCCTGGATCGCGGTCAACGGACTTGATGGTGGCAGGCTGGCCGGTCACGTGCTCGTGGCCGGCCGTCTCGCCCGCCGCCAGTGCGAGCCGGCGGGCCTCCCGCCGGAGAACCTTGCCGTAGGAGCTCTTGGGTAGCGCGTCGACGTAGATGATCTGCTTCGGCTTCTTGAAGCGGGCGATGTGGGTGAGGCTGAAGTCGATGAGGTCGTTCGCCGGGGGCGGCGCGTCCGCGGGCACGACCGCGGCGACGACGTTCTCGCCCCAGAGCTCGTCGGGTACACCGAAGACCACGACCTCGGCGACGGCGGGATGTTGGATCAGCACCTCCTCGACCTCCCGTGGGTAGATGTTGGACCCGCCGGAGATGATGACGTCGCTGCTGCGGTCGAGGAGGAACAGGCGGCCGTGCTCGTCGAGGCGGCCGATGTCCCCGGTGTGCAGCCAGCCGCCCCGCAACGCCCGGCCGGTCGCCTCCGGGTTGTTCCAGTAGCCCCGCATCACCACGTCCCCGCGGACGCAGATCTCGCCTTCCTCGCCGGCGGGCAGCGGCCGGTCGTCGGCGCCCATGATCTGCACCTCGACCCCCGGGTGTGCCACGCCCGCCGAGTCGAGGGGGGTGTCGGGTGCGGCGCCGTGGTCGAGGTAGGTGATGGTCATGGGTGACTCGCCCTGGCCGTAGATCTGCACGAACACCGGCCCGAACCGCTCGATCATCGCGCGGGAGTGCTCGACGTGGATGGGCGCGCCGCCGTAGACGGCGCAGCGCAGCGAGCTCGTGTCCGTCTCGGGGGCGCCGAGCAGCTTCACGATCATCGTCGGCACCAGGAAGGCGATGACGGTGATCCGTTCGCGCGCGACGAGCTCGAGCACCTCGGCCGGGTCGAACCCGCCGCCGTCGTGGATCAGGTTCTCGGCGCCGCGGGCGATCGCGCCCAGGGAGTACAGGCCGCTGCCGTGGGACAGCGGCGCGACGTGCAGGGCGAGGTCCGAGGGCCGGTAGTCGCACACGTCGGCGAGCAGCGTCCAGGTCGTGACGGTGAGGTTGCGGTGGCTGAGCTCGGCCCCCTTGGGGCGGCCGGTCGTCCCCGACGTGTAGAACAGCCAGGCGAGGTCGTCCCCGGCGACGTCGACCGGCACCAGTTCAGCGGAGCCCTCGGCCAGCAGCCGGTCGAACCCGGCCGCACCGGTCCCGGCGGTCCCGGCGGCGTCGCCGGCCGTGTCGCCGGAACCGTGGACGTCGACCACCACCTCCTGGACCCCGGTGAGATCGAGGCCGGCGACTGTGCCCGCGCCGGCGTGGACGAACGCCCGGGCGCCGCTGTCGTCCAGGATCACCTGGATCTCCGGGCCGGCCAGCTTGGCGTTCACCGGCACGGCGACCAGGCCGGCGTGCCAGGCCCCGAACAGCACGACCAGGTACTGCGGGCAGTTGGGCAGCAGCACCGCGACCCGGTCGCCGCGTTCCAGGCCGCGCCCGAGCAGCGCCGAGCCGAACCTGGCCGCCTGCTCGCGCAGCTCGCCGTAGGACGTCCGGCGTCCGGCGAACCGCACCGCGCACCGGTCCGGGTGCCGCCGCGCCGAGGCGGTCAGCAGGCTCGCGACGTTGACCATCGTCAACCTCCATCTGGTCGAGCGGACCGCGGCTGCGGGGACGGCCACCCGGACTCCCCGCCGAGCTCGTCGAGGACCTCCCGGGTGTGCTCGCCGAGCCTGGGCGCGGGGCCGGCGACCCTGCCGGGGGTCCGCGAGAACCAGGTCGGGATTCCGGGGAAGCGCACCGGGCCGTTGCGGCTCGGCACCGTCTCGAAGAAGCCGGCCTCGTTGAGGTGCGGGTTGTCGAAGAGCTCGTCGAGCGTGCGCACCGGCGCGGCGGGGATGTCGAGGGAGCGCAGCAGGTCGAGCCACTCCTTCGTCGTGCGCTGCAGGAACGTCTCGGCCAGCAGGGCGTAGACGACGTCGATCCGGCGGGCACGCTGGGCGAGGGTGGCGAACTGCTCGCCGGCCCATTCCGGCCGCACGGCGCCGACGAAGGCGGACCACTGCTTGTCGTTGTAGACCAGCGCGGAGATCTGGCCGTCGCGGGTGCGGTAGGGCCGGCGGTTCGGGGTCACCGCGCGGGGGTAGAGCGCGGGGCCCAGCGGCGGGGTGAACATCGCGCCGTTGGCGTGCTCGACCAGCATGAAGGCGGCCATGGTCTCGAACATGGCGACCTCGACCTCCTGCCCCTCGCCGGTGCGCTCGCGGTGGAACAGCGCCATCACGGTGGCGTAGAGGGCGGTCAGCCCGGCGACCTTGTCGGCGAGGATGGTGCCCACGTAGCTCGACTCGCCGGTCAGCTGCTCCTGGGCGAACGGCAGCCCGCACTCCGCCTGGATCGTGTCGTCGTAGGCGGTGAGGTCGGCGTCCGGGCCGCGCCGCCCGTACCCGTAGCAGTTGGTGTAGACGATCGACGGGTTGATCGCGGCCACCTCGTCGTAGCCGAAGCCGAGCCCGGCGATCGCCTTCGCCCGCATCGAGTGGACGAACACGTCCGCGCCCGCGACGAGCCCGCGCAGCGCCTCCCGGCCCTCGTCGGAGCGCAGGTCCAGCACGACGCCGCGTTTGCCGCGGTTGACGTTGACGAACACACCGCCCATGGCGGGCTCCGGCCCGACCGAGATGTAGCGGGTGTTGTCGCCGGCAGGGGGCTCGATCTTGATCACGTCCGCCCCCATGTCGGCCATGATCTGCGTGCAGTGGGGACCCATGACCATCGCGGTCAGATCGACGACCCGAACGCCCGACAGCGGACCAGCCTTCACGTATCGACCACTCCTCGATCGACAGGACCCGGCCGGCCAGGAACCGCGCCACGCCGAGAATAAGGGATGAATCCTTGTAAGGATAGTGATATCAAGATGTCGTGAGCAGCACTCGTGAAACACCGCAGCGCACGGATCCGCAGCCCCTGAGCGGGACGTCCGCCCAGGTCGCGCGGGTCCCCGGCCCGATCGCCGGCGTGCTCGACGCCGCTCTCGCGGCCCGCCCGCAGGCCGCGGCGGTCGAGGCGGTCTCGGGTATCTGGTCGTACGCCGAGCTCGACGAGCAGGCGGACCGCGCGGCCGGAGCGTTGTGGTCGCTCGGTGTTCGCCCGGGTGACCGCGTCGCGGCCTGCCTGCCCAACGACCTCGACATCGTCGCCGCGTTCCACGGCGCGCAGCGGATCGGCGCCGTCTGGGCGGGGATCGGCGAGGCGCTCGCCGCGAGCGAGCAGCGGGAGCTGCACGAGATCTGCGAGCCCACCGTCGTGCTGGCCGGCCCCCGCTACCTGCTGGACTCCCCGGGCCGCGTCGACCCCGACCGGTGGGCCGGACTCCTCGCCCGCGGCGAGCGCGCCCCCCGGGTCGACCACGACATCGACGCCCCGGCCGGCATCGCGTTCACCAGCGGGACGTCGGGACGTCCCAAGGCGGTCGTGCACAGCCAGCGCAACCTGCTCCTGCCGGGCGCGGTGCTCGTCGCCACCCGGGGCTGGGGCCCCGAGCTGCGCAAGGGCGACAGCTTCCCGTTCACGATCCTCAACCTGATGGTGCTCTCCACCCTGCTCACCGCGCAGGCCGGCGGGTGCGCGGTGGTGATGAGCCGCCGGGACGTCGCCGGCGTCGTCGAATGGATCTCCAGCCGGCAGGTCACCGTGTGGAACGGCGCGCCCGCGCAGCTGCACGACCTGGCCGCCCGCCCCGAGGCCGAGATCGGCTCGCTGCGGGAGGTCTGGAGCGGCGGCAGCGACACCCCGGACGTGCTGCGTCGGGCGTTCGCCGACGCGCACGGGCTGGTCCCGCGGACCACCTACGGCCTGACCGAGGCTCCGACCGTCGTGTCGATCGACCCGTCGGGTGACGAGTGGCGCCCGCGGGCGAGCGGGCAGGTGCTGCCGCACCTCGACGTGGCGGCCTACGACGACGAGGGCCGCCGGCTGCCCGCCGGTGAGCTCGGCGAGCTGCGGCTGAGCGGCGCCACGACCGGCCCGTGGGCCGGCGTCTGGCGGCCCACGCTCGGGTTCTGGGAGAACGGTGCCGTCCGGCCGCTGGAGCCGGGACCGATCGCCACCGGCGACATCGGGACCGTCGACGCCGACGGGTGGCTGACCGTGCTCGACCGCAAGAAGCTGATCATCATCCGGGGCGGCGCGAACGTCTACCCGCTCGAGGTGGAGCGGGTCATCGCGACGTACCCGGACGTCGCCCGGGTCGCGGTGTGCGGGGTGCCCGACGAGCGGCTCGGGCAGCGGGTCGCCGCGGTGGTCGAGAGCGGCACCGGCGACCCGCTCGACACCGGCGCGCTCACCGAGCTGTGCCGGCGCGAGCTCTCGCCGTACAAGGTCCCGGAGTTCTGGACCCAGGTCGACGCCCTGCCGGTGAACGCGATGGGCAAGGTGCAGCGCACCGGGCTGACCGAGCTCGTCGGCCAGCCGCGCCCCGCCGGAAGCTAGGGCCGGGGGACGAAGAGTGAGCATCCGGCTGAGCGAGGACGAGATCTGGGAGTTCGTCAGCGCCGCGCACACGGGGGTGCTCACCACCCTGCGCGCGGACGGCGCGCCGGTCTCGCTGCCGACGTGGTTCGTGGTCGTCGACCGGACGGTCTGCCTGTCCACCCCGTCCGGGGCGCGCAAGCTGGGCCGCGTCCGGCGCGACCCGCGGGCGGCGTTCCTCGTCGAGTCCGGGCGGGCCTGGGCCGAGCTGCGCGCGGTGCACCTCAGCGGCCGGGTGGGCCCGGTCGAGGACGACGCCACCCGCGATCGCGTCCGGAGCCTGCTGGACGAGAAGTACGCCGCGTTCCGGGTCTCCCCGCAGCGGCTGCCGGCCGCGGCGCGGTCGGCGTACACCGACCGCGCCGTCCTCCGGCTCGTCCCGGACGAACGGGTGCTCAGCTGGGACAACAGCCGCATCCGCCTGTCCGGCGGCTGAGCGCCACCGCCGCCGCACGCTGGCGGTCCGGGTGCTGACGGTCCGTCAGCGTGGGGCTGTGCGACAGGACCGAGCGGCTGCCTCCCGGCGGTGCGGCCCGCCGGTCCTGTCGGCCGCACGTCTCAGGTGTTCCGGCCGCCGTTGACGCCGAAGACCTGGCCGGTGATGTAGCCGGCCTCGTCGCTGACGAGGAACGCGCAGGCGGCGGCGACGTCCTCGGCGCGCCCGATCCGGCCGACCGGCGTCCGGGCCGTCTGCTGCTCGACGTTCATGAGGCCCCCCCGCTCCTGCGCGCGCAGCATCGGGGTGTCGATGAACCCCGGCGGGATGGTGTTGACGGTGATGCCGCGCGGCCCGAACTCGAGAGCGAGCACCTTGGTGAGCCCGAGGATCCCCGACTTGGCGGTGACGTAGGAGCCCAGCCGGGGCGTGCCGCTGTGCACGCTCGACGAGGAGATGTTGACGATGCGCCCCCAGCCCTCGGCGAGCATGTCGGGCAGGATGGCCTGGCAGCAGTAGAAGGTGCCGTTGAGGTTGACGGCGAGCGACTTCTCCCACATCGCGTCGGTGATCTCGAGGAACGGGCTCGGGCGGGTCATCCCGGCGTTGTTGACCAGGATCGTCGGCCGGCCGAGCCGGCCGCGTGCCTCGTCCACCGCCGCGTTGACCGCGGCCCGGTCCGCCACGTCGGCGGCCAGGCCGACCGCCTTCCCACCGACCTCCTCGATGGAGCTGGCGACGGCCTCGGCGGCGGAGCCGTCCAGGTCGAGGATCGCGACCAGGGCCCCGTCGGCGGCCAGCCGCCGGCTGATGGCCTCCCCGATGCCCGACCCGCCGCCGGTGACGACCGCTGTGCGGCCGGTCACTGGATCGGCTCGTCGCCGGCGAGGGTGATGCGGTGCATCCGGCGCGGCTCGGTCTGGTCGAACGGGCGGACCCGGTGGACCAGCCCGCGGTTGTCCCAGATCACCATGTCCCCCGCCGTCCACGAGTGCGAGAACACCCGGTCCGGCGAGGTGGCCCGCTCCTCCAGCTCGTCGAGCAGCGCCCGGCCGTCCTCGCGGCTCATCCCGACGATGTGCGACGTCGTCGAGCCGAACACCAGCGAACGCCGGCCCGACCGGTGCTGCCACACCAGCGGGTGCTCCCGCGACGGCCGTTTCGCCCAGTCCGCCAGCTGCTCCGGGGTCGGGTTCGGGTACGCGGGGCGCACGATCGCCTCGAGGGTGTGGACCACCCGGAGGTCGGCGAACCGCTCCTTCTCCGCGTCGGTGAGATCGTCGTAGGCGGCGTAGGTGCTGGCGAACTCCGTCTCCCCGCCCTGCTCGGTGACCACCTCGGCGGTCATCACCGACGCCTTCGGTGGGATGTCGTAGTCGAGCGCGCCGTCGATGTGCCAGGCGACGTTGCCCCGGAAGTACTCCGCCCGCGGATGCGAGGGATCCCAGTTGATCTCGTTGATCTCCGGGATGTCGTAGGGCGGGGAGGTCGGGAAGGAGAGCAGCTCACCCAGCCGCCGGCAGAACGCGACCTGGGTGGCGGGGTCGATGTTCAGCCCGCGGAAGAGCAGCGCGCCGTTCTCCTCGAGTGCCGTCAGGCACGCCGAGGGCAGGTCCTGGTCGTTGAGCAGGCGATCGGCATCGACGCCGAGCACCTCCGCCCCGACCTTCTCACCCAGCTTCTCCGTGACGATCGCGGCCATCGGTCATGCTCCTCTCACCGTCGCGTCCCACCGGCCCGGCCCCGTCGCGCCCGACGGCGCGGCCCACCCGGCGCGGCTCGCTCCAACACCGCCGCGCCGCCCCGGCGTCGAGCCGGGGCGGCGCTGGCGCCGTCTCATCAGGCCGGGGCAGGGGCCGTCTCGCCCGCCAGCCGGCTGGCCGCCAGCGCACGCAGATCAGCGGACTTGATCTTCGCGCTGCCGGTGACCGCGATGTCCTCCTCGCGGAAGAAGAGCACCCGGCGCGGCACCTTGTAGCTCGCCAGCCGCTCCCGCAGGAAGCCGCGGATCTCCTCGGCGTCGAGGGTCACGCCCTCGTGCGGGACGATGCAGGAGACCACCATCTCGCCGAGCGTCTCGTGCGGGACGCCGACCGTCTGGGCCAGCTTGACGCCGGTATAGCTGGCGAGCGTCTCGTCGACCTCCCGGGGCGAGACGTTCGCGCCCCCGGTCTTGATGATGTCCGTGAGCCGGCCCTTCCAGAACAGCAGGTCGTCATGGTCGAGGTAGCCGCCGTCGCCGGTGCGGAAGAAGCCCTCGGCGTCGAGCGTCTCGTCGAGCGGGGTGCCGACGTAGCCCAGCATGAGCGTGGGCCCCTTGACGCAGATCTCGCCCTGTTCGCCGCGCGGGACGACGACGCCGGTGAGCGGGTCCACGATCTTGAGCGTCACGCCCGGGAGCGCCTCGCCACTGCTGTCCCGGTGCCGCTCCGGCGGCGTGTCGGCCGGCAGGCCGGTCGTGAGCGTGAAGGTCTCGGTGTTGCCGTAGGCGTGCCCCGGTTCCTCCCAGCGGGCCGAGACCGTCGGGTGCCGCGCGATCGCGGACCTGACGTCCGCGAAGCGCATGCTGCTCAGGTCGACGTCCTTCCAGTTCGGCGCCGCCTCGAGCTGGGCCCACTGGTGCGGCCAGGCGAACGGGAAGTTGACCTTCTCCGCGTCCATCAGCTCGAGCGCCTCGGCGGGCAGGAACGTCGGCTGCAGGACGACGGAGCCGCCGCTGGCGAAGGTCGCGCCGAGCGCCATGCCGAAGTTCCCCGACCAGAAGAAGCCGTTGGCCGTCCAGCAGCGGATGTGGTCCTCCGGGTCGAACCGGTACATGCGCCGGAAGCGCCATAACTGGATGGCGACACCGCGGTGCGAGTTCAGGATGCCCTTCGGCCGGCTCGTGGTGCCCGACGAGAAGAACAGCAGGGCCGTGTCACTCGGCTGCACGGCCGCGCCCGTGGCCTCGACCAGCTCGCGGGGCTCGTCGCGGCCGCGGGCGAGGAAGTCCTCCCAGGTCTCGATCGCGCCGGTGGGGCCGCCGTCCCCGAGCACGACCACGCGGCGCAGGAAGGGGAACCGGGCCGACTCCAGCGCGCCGGGCTCGGCCCGGGCGATCTCCGGCTCCAGCTCGGTCAGCACGGCCGCGAAGTCCTTCTTCAGCACGCTGCGCTCGAGCAGCAGCACCGACGCGCCGGAGATCCGCAGCAGGTCGTCCAGCTCGGACCGGGTCGAGAACGTGCTGAGGGCGACGGCGACACCCCCGGCGAGCGAGATGCCGAACACCGCCGAGATCCACTCGGGGCGGTTCGTCATCAGGACACCGACCCGGCTGTCCTTGCCGACCCCGCAGGCGCGCAGCGCGCTCGCCACCTCGACCGCGCGTTCCCACAGCTCGCTGTAGGTCCAGCGCACGGCGGCCGCGGCGTCCGCCCCGGCCCCCGCGGGGCGCGCGACGAGCGCCTCGCGCTCGCCGTACCTCGCCGTGACCTCACGCAGGAAGCCGGGGAGCGTCAGCGCCCCGAGGCCCGGCTCGTCGCCCAGCGGCGGGCCCGACACGATCGACAGGGAACGCCGGCTCCCCGCGCTCTCCCCCGTACCGTTCGGTCCCGCCGCGGCCGGTTCCGCGGTGAGCGGTTGCGCACCCATCGATCAGCTCCCGGCCACGCGGTCGCGCCGGAACGGCAGCTCGACCTCGGCGGTGCAGTCCACCAGCACGCCGCCGTCCTGGTTGGTGAGCCGCAGCTTCACCTGGACCAGCGGCACGCCCCACACCGAGCCCTCCTCCTTGCCGACCACCTCGCCGTCGAAGTAGGTGACGTCGCCCTCGAAGGCGGGGAGGCGGAAACTGGCCTTGGAATGGCGCACCATTCCGTCGTGACCGGCCCAGTAGGAGAGGTAGTCGGTGCACCAGGCGCCCATCGTGGCGCCGTAGCCGTAGGCGCGGGCCATGCCGACCTCGCTGGCCTTGTCACTGTCGATGTGACCACGCGACGGCCCGACGTAGAGCCCGTCGCGCAGGCGCGGGTCGATCCGGGCGCCCTCCTCGTCGAAGCCGAAGCCCTCCACCCAGCCCGGGTCCTGGTAGACCCAGGGGTCCTCGATGCCGGGGGGCGCCGTCCAGTGGAACGTCCCCCAGATGTTGAAGATGAAGGCGCGGTACTCGGTGGTGAAGCTGGCGATGCTGTGCGGGCCGATCACCCGCCGCGGCAGGGTGTCACCGACGCTGACGTCCTCGAAGGCGGGCGAGAGGCCCGTGCGGTTCGAGGTGAGCCAGCTGTGGCGGAGCTTCTCGATCTCGCCCAGCTCGGTGCTCGTCCAGCGCTTCACCGCGCCGACCTGGTTCTCGTACATGCCGCGCTTCTCCGCCTCGGCGGCCAGGTAGCGGATGGCCGTCGAGCGCTCGCGGGCGACCAGGGCGCCGTGCTGGTTGCGGTGCGCGGTATCCCCACGAGAGAACATCGTCGGCCCGGCGAACTTCGTGTCCGCGACCTTGTAGTCGTGGAAACGCCGCTCCTGGACCAGCTTGTCGCCGACCCGGATGGGGCTGCCGTAGAACCACCACTCCTCGCCACCGAAGATCAGGTGGCTGCCGGGGATGTACCCGACGCAGGCGGGCGCACAGCCGTGGCCGTAGTCCAGGCCGACCGCGATGGACTGCGGCGCGATCAGGCCGCCGTACCGGGACTCACGCGCGAACTCCTCGTCCCAGTGCAGCGGGTTGGGGTAGTCCATCGCCATCACCCAGCGGCGGATGTCGGTCGCGGTGCACGGGTCCCACAGCTGTCCCCCGCCGATCGGCAGTCCGACCCGGTGGTCGACGTCGGAGAGGTCGAGCTCGATCTTCGATTCGGTGGGCTTCTCGCTCATCTCGGTGCTCCCGCCCTATCTGTTGACGTCGACGACGATGCGGCCGCGGACCTTGCCGTCGAGCAGACGGCGGGCCGCCTCGACCGCGTCGGCCAGCGTGATCTCCTCGGCGATCAGCTCGAGGGCGCTGACATCCAGGTCGCGGGCGAGGCGCTCCCAGGCGGCCAGCCGCGGCTTCGCGGGCGCCATCACGCTGTCGATGCCGAGCAGCGACACCCCGCGCAGGATGAACGGCGCGACCGACGCCGGGAAGTCCATGCCCTGGGCCAGCCCGCAGGCGGCGACCGTGCCGCGGTAACGGGTCTGCGCGCAGGCGTTCGCCAGGGTGTGGCTGCCGACGGAGTCGACGACGCCCGCCCAGCGCTCCTTCTGCATCGGCTTGCCGGGCCCGGAGAGATCGGCGCGGTCGATCACCGTCGTCGCGCCGAGCTGGCGCAGGTAGTCGGCCTCGGAGGCCTTCCCGGTGGCGGCGGCGACCGTGAACCCGGCCTTCGCCAGGAGCGCGACCGCCACGCTGCCGACACCGCCGGTCGCCCCCGTCACCAGGACCTCGCCCCGGTCCGGCGTCACGCCGTGGGAGAGCAGGGCGTCCACGCAGAGGCCAGCCGTGTAGCCGGCGGTGCCGATCGCCATCGCCTGGCGGGCGGTGAAGACCGCGGGCAGCGGCACCAGCCAGTCCCCGTTCAGGCGGGCACGCTGGGACAGCCCGCCCCAGTGGGTCTCGCCCACACCCCACCCGTTGAGGACGACGCGGTCGCCCTTCTTCCAGTCCGCGTGCGTGCTGTCGGTGACGACACCGGCGAGGTCGATGCCGGGCACCATCGGGAACTTGCGAACGACCGGCGAGCTGGCCGTGATCGCGAGGGCGTCCTTGTAGTTCAGCGTGGAGTACTCCACCTCGATGTCGACGTCACCGGCCGGCAGCTGCGCCTCGTCCAGGCTGGTGACGGCGGCCGTCTGACCGGCCTCGCCCTTTTCGATCAGAATCGCGGAGAACATCGGAGATCTAGTCCTTCCTCAGCGCGCCGGTAGCCCGGCGCGCGAACCCTCGCCTGTCGGGCTAGTAGCCGTGGATGCCCTTGGTCTCCAGGTACTCGTGGAAACCGAACTCGCCCCACTCGCGCCCGTTCCCGCTCTTCTTGTAGCCGCCGACCGGACCACCGAAGTCGAACCCGTCGTTGATCGCGACCCACCCGGCCCGGATCCTCCGGGCGACGGCGCGCGCCGCCTCGAGGTCCGCGCCGGCCACATAGCCGGCGAGGCCGTACTCGGTGTCGTTCGCGAGCTCGACGGCGTGATCCACGCTGTCGTAGCCGTGAATCGTGAGCACCGGCCCGAAGATCTCCTCCCGGCCGATGGTCATGTCGTTCGTGACGTCGGCGAAGACGGTGGGCTTGACGTAGAAGCCCGTCTCCAGCCCGTCCGGGCGACCGGTCCCGCCGGCGACCAGCGTGGCGCCCTCGTCGATGCCCTGCTGGATCAGGCCCTGGATCTTCTCGAACTGGCGCCCGGAGACCACCGGCCCGATCGTGAACTCGCCGTTGGGATCGCCCACGGTCACCTGCGCCGCGGCCTCACGGGCGGCGCTGATCGCCTCTTCCATCCGGGCGCTGGGCACCAGCAGGCGGGCGGGCGCCGTGCAGGTCTGCCCGGAGTTGCCCATCATGTTGAGGACGCCCTTGGCGACGTTCTCGGCGAAGTCCTGGTCGTCGAGAACGATGTTCGGGCTCTTGCCGCCCAGCTCCTGGGTCACCCGCTTCACCGTGGGCGCGGCGTTCTTGGCGATCTCGATGCCCGCGCGGGTGGAGCCGGTGAACGAGATCAGGTCCACGTCGGGATGCGCCGACAGCGGCACGCCCACGCTGGGGCCGTCGCCCTGGACCAGGTTGAACACGCCGGCGGGGACCCCGGCCGCCTCGAAGATCTCGGCGAGGATCTGCCCGGTGAAGGGCGACTCCTCGGACGGCTTGAGCACCACGGTGCAGCCCGTGGCGAGCGCGGGGAGGACCTTGACCGCGATCTGGTTGATCGGCCAGTTCCACGGCGTGATCAGGCCGCAGACCCCGATCGGCTCGAGGACCACGCGGGTGACCCCGCGCTGCTCCTCGAAGGAGAAGTTCTTGAGGATCTCGATCGCAGTGGTCAGGTGCCCGGCGCCGAGGCCGACCTGGAAGCCGTTGGCCAGCGCGGCCGGCGCGCCCATCTCCTCGGTCAGCGCGGTGGCGAGGTCGCCGGCACGCTTCTGGTAGACGTCGAGGATGCTCTCGAGGACCGCGATCCGCTCCTCGCGGCTGGTCGCCGACCAGCTGGGGAAGGCGGCCCGGGCGGCCGCGACCGCCCGGTCGACGTCGGTGGCGGAGCCGAGTGCCACCCGGCCGGCAACCTGCTCGGTCGCCGGATTCACGACATCAAAGGTCCGCTGCTCGGCCGGTTCCGCCCACTGGCCGCCGATGTAGAACTTTAAGTATTCACGCATGACACCCTCCGTTCCTCTCCGAGATACTGTCAGGAATTCGCTGATATACGGGTCGGGGCCGGGATCACTGCGTTCCCTCGGCGTACCAGGTGCGGAACTCGTCGTAGCTCGGCATTTCCTCCGAGTTGGCCTTCGGGTCGACC
>NZ_CASGGV010000025.1:0-17043 GCF_949319125.1 Frankia sp. Hr75.2
TAGGCATTGCCTGTCTCATGCCATCTTGACGGGTAGGGGACCGAGCTCCAGGAGGTCACGCCGGACGCTGACGACTCGGTACGCAAGGATCGCTTCGTGCTGGTAGACGCGGTGGGCGTGACAGACTCCCCGTTGGTCGACGCGAAGCCGCTCGTTCCGGCCGGCGAACGACAGGTCTCGCTGGCGAAACTGCTAGACAAGGCCGGCACGAAGTCGATCAGTGCAAGTGAGGCCGAGATCCTGGCCGGACGACTGGCCCGGCTCAACCAGCAGCTGACAGATGAGGAGCGTGACCAGCTGACCCGTGCGTCCGGCGGGCGGACCCTGTCCGAGATCGCGGGCGCCATCGTCGCGGCAGTTGATCCGGACCGACAGGAGCAGGCGCTGGAGGACGGCGGGCAGGCCGCGGCTAGGCGGCTCGTCGAGGACGCGATCGCCCCGCTGACCGAGCACCCCGAGCTGCGGCGGCACATCATCGAGATCAGACGCGACAAGGACTACCTGTTCGACGAGGTCACGGCCGTCGAGGTGACGGCCGTGGACGAGATCCCGCGGGAGGTGCGGGCCCGCGAGCAGATCGACCGCTGGAGCAGGCTCCTGAAGGAGCAGCGCGACCGCATAGCTGCCATCGAGATCGCCCTCACCAGCCCGCGGTCGGTGTCGCCCGCCGAGGCGTACACCGCGCTCAAGGAGCTCGAACTGGAGATCCGTCGGCCGCAGTACGCGTGGACCCCGCAGGTCCTGTGGACGTACTACGAGGATCTGGGCTCCGGAGTACACGCACGCACCCGCGAGGCGGGCATCCCCGACCTGATCTTCCTCATCCGGTATGAGTTGGGTGTGGACGACGAACTGCGGCCGTACCGGGCGACGGTCGAGGAGCGTACGGGTCCAGGTCGGCGGCCTGCCAACCCCGGAGCATGAGCCGTTCGGTGAGCACGGTCGGGATGGTGACGACCGACGGGGTTCCGTAGTTCAGGGCCATGGTCGCGCCTAGCCCGTGGTGAGTTCGAGACGAGGGCGTGCCTGCCAGCGGTCCCAGAAGTCACGCACGGGTCCGAGGGTGCGGTGGCCGGTGAACGCCGTGGTGATCTCGGCGACGCGGTCGGAGACCGAGGCGGTGGGGCGGGTGTCCAGTATGTCGACGACCTTCCCGGCCACGGCCGCGGCTTCGTCGATCTCGGGCTGTTCCCTGGCGGTGAGGCTGGCCGCGAGCGCGAGCAGCGCGTGGGCGTAGTCCTCGAAGCCCGCGGCCTGGCCGCCTTCGTAGGCGGCGAGCGCGGCACGCCGGGGCGATTCACCGACCTGCCTTCCTGCGAGTCCAGGAGTGCGGGCCCCCGCTGCTGTGGCGGCAGCCTGCGGCGCCACAGCACCGCCCAGCAGGCGGAGTTGTCAGTCGGCGCCTCTCCGCATCGACGCTCAGCTGGTGACGCGATTCAGATAGGCTACAATCTCGTTGGCCGCGCGCCGCGCACCACCCGATTCGCGGGTGTGCTGCTGTAGCTGCAGGGTACGCATCCTGATGCCTTCGTCGTGTGCTACCTCAACCACAGCAGCGCGCAACCGCTCAACGTTTACCTCCTCCTGGTTAACCACCTTGCCGACGCCCAGCTCGACTACTCGCTCCGCGTAGGGCAGGACATCGATTCCCTGCGGCACGACAACCATCGGCGTTCCCGAATACAGTGCTTCAGAGACGCTCCCTGTGCCTCCGTGCGTAACAAATGCAGAGGCGTGCTCCAACACGCTCAGATGACTCACCCAGCGATGGATCTCGACGTTGGAGGGAAGCGGACCCAGAGCTGCCGGATCAACCCGGGTTCCAATGGAGATCACTCCATACAAGGGCTGTTCGGCGAAAACCTCGATAGCCGTACGGAAGAAATCGACATGCTTGTTGTTCACGGTACCCAGGGAGACCAGTATGATCGGGAAGTTACTTTTCGGCACCTTCCAGTCCCCGAGAAAACTGCGGTCTCCCAGACTTGGGCCGACAAACACAAATCTCTCGTCGAAGGTTTCCTGAGCATTCTGGAACTGGCGGGGCACGAAAACGATGTTGAATTCCTCCGGCCCGCGCTTGGACCACAGAAACTCATCAACCTTAGCGGCGAGGCCGTACTCGGCGAGAAAATCTGTGACCTCGTCCACCGGGTCGGCGATCTCGAACCCGCCACCGGTTATCTCGAGCATCTTATCGAAGTAGGAAAAATGCTCGTTCGATGCGACGCTTGGCATGAGCTGCACCGCGGGAAGTTCCCAGATGTCGGCCAGAACGCGACCCGCCTGGAACGCCGCCTCGTCGTAGGCAATCAGGTCTGGCCGACGCTCCCCGAAGTACTCTCTAATTGCTTTGAGCATCGCCGCGTTCTCTTCGAGAAATACCACGGGAGGGACATCCCGGTGACCGGCGTCAAGCCTTTCCAGAGGCTTCACGGATTCATAATTCAGTACCGTTGCTCCGCGAGCTTCAACTCTCTCCGAAAATTCATCTACCGTCACATAGGTGACCTGGTTTCCGCTACCGACCAGCTCCTCGACGAGAGCCAGCTTGGGAAATACATGTCCACTGGACGGAATGTCAATGATAAGTATGCGGTGTCCCACGTCGATTCCTTCCGTTATCCATCAGATTCCTCTTGACCGAAACGCCTTATCTCCGATGCATGGTCGATCTATCACGTCCGAGAATCAACCCTTATTTCCCCCCAGTTTGTGCACCGGTCCGATGGCGCCCTGACCCAGCGGTATGCCTGCGGTGCAGGACCGCACCTGGTGGCGACCTCTTGCGTGCTGATTTCCCCGTGCGCGGCGGTGGTGTGCCGGTAGGGACCGTCTACCCAGGCCCGTCGGCCGGATTGTCGGCGGCCACGAGTTCCTGCCCAGTGCCGGCCGTGTGGGTGCCCGCTGGCGGCCGGTGGAACTGCCCGCCGGCAGCCCGGTGATCTGCCCGTTGTGACCGTGCTGCCCGCACGCCCCGTCCTCGTTCGGCTGCCGAGGCGGAGTTCTGCGCGTTGGGTGACGGAGCGAGGCTCTGGCTCGTCGAGGCCGCGGCCGCGGGGACGTCCCGGATGCGGGCGAAGATGGCCGAGGCCGTCACCCTCGCCGGTCTGCACGGGACCGACATCGTCGACCGGGCACTCGGCGCCGCCGCGACCGCCGGCCGGTTCGCCGACGGCGACCTGGCCGCGATCCTCACCCACCTGGCCACCGCGAAAGCCCAACGCTGGGCTCATAGGCTTTCGCCACGACCGGAAAGTCCAACCCGGGCAGGTCCCGCACCACGTTCGGGGGCTCCAAGCCTGCTACGCAGATCCCCGACGAGTGAGATCAGATCACTGCTGTCCCGGGCGCCACCGAAAACATAGAAGTCCGGCCTGACCAGCACAGCGACCGACCCAATCTCAGCAAAATACGGAATATACACATTGTCGATATCCACGAGGACGTCGTCATCCGGCCCGGAGGAATATGGCGTCTGTGGCGCCACCACCCAAGCAAGGTGCGCACCAAGCGATTGGAGATACGTCAGAGATGCCTCGTCAAGGAGCTCGCGAATACTCTCGGTGGCCGTCAACACAAAGCCGCGTCCGACGATCTCGTCGAAGAGTCCGACCTCACCTCGGCGAGACACTCTCCCCTGGGGCATCAAGCCGCCGGCCGGTGAGCCCGGCCCCCTGCCATCCGAACGGAGGACACCATTCGACAAGCGCTGGTAGACCGCCGACTCGGCTCGGGGCCTTCCCTCATCGCGTTTCCTGGTCGCCATCATCACCACGTCGCGGTCGGCGGCCGCCTTCTGGTTGGATTCACAGATCACCCTTCCGAGATTCACCGACATCCGGATGGCGTGCTGCACGTGGGTAAGGCGCTCGGTGGTATAGGTGTCCAACAGGCTGTTATCCGCTTGGTTGCGAAGGACCAGGTCGAGCTTCCAGGAGAGGTTCGCGACATCGCGGAACCCCGAGCACATACCCTGTCCCGCGAAAGGCGGCATGAGGTGCGCCGCGTCACCCGCAAGAAGAATATTTCCCAGTCTCCACTCGTTCACGTAAAGAGCCTGAAACGTGTAAACAGCGTGGCGCACGAGAACAGAATTATCTGGGCTGATTCCATGGGCTGCGAGCAACCGCCATGGAGTCTCAATATCGTTCAGTTCCTCAATACTCTCGCCGGGCAAGCGCATAAACTCCCAACGGCGATGGCCTGGGCCGGCCGACACCGCGGTGCTCGGCCGACTCGGATCGCAGATCTGCAAGTTGTTCGGCATGAACTCACGCGGCTGCCGCAGGACCACGTCACAGGTCAGCCAGTCACTGCTGAACCGTAGGTCAGTGACTGTCGCACCCATACTGCCACGCACGAAGCTGTTCGCCCCGTCACATCCGACGGCCCACGACGCCGAAATCGAGCGCAGCTCACCGTCGGTGCTCACCGCGGTCAGCTCCACGCCGTCACCGACATCAATCAGTTTGACAGCGTTGTATCCTCGAAGGATCCGTAGGCTGGGCAGTACGGCACCGCGACTGGCGAGCGCAGACTCCAGTCCAGGCTGATACATCGAGGTCGAGTCGGGCCAGCCGCAGTAGCCGACCTCGGCGACGTCCACGTGGAAGAGGACCTCGCCATGCTGATTCTTCCAGGTGTAATCGCGTGAGGGCTCACCTACATCGCTGCCCAGGGGGCCAACACAAGCGGCGACGATCCGCGCGGACTCGCCGTCGAAGGATACCGCGCGTGGCATCGGATAGGGTTCCGCCCAGCGCTCCACCACGGTGACCCGCCATCCACGCTGGGCCAGTAAGATGGCCAGCACCTGACCGACCGGGCCGTAGCCGACAATCACCACGTCTACGTCGTGGTTTCGCCTCACCGTGCCTAGATCCCTTCTTGTGCACTGAGAATTCTGGTCACCGTCTCCTTGTAGGCATCCGGTTCGGCAAGGATTCGGATCCTCTCCTCGCCGTCTTCGAGCTCAAGCAACCTTCTACCGATCAGTACAAGCTGCCCATTATCGATCGCCCGACTGTGGATGTACGTGCCCACCGCGATCATGCCCGCCGGAAACTCCACAAGCTTGGGATCGGGGCTGTTCCACTCTCCAATGTCGCGGAACCGCAGCCTGAAGCGGTAGATGGCCTGCCACGTTCCGCCACGCGGCCTGCGCTGGACCACCCAGTAGCCTTCCTCCTCAAAGAGCCGATACTGAACGCCGTATTGTTCCTGCACTTCATCCGCCAAACGCAGTGGCTCGAGGTACGACGGCCCAGCGATACCAACGTCCACGAGCCACAGGTCATCACCAAGACGCACACAGCCGAAGATGTGTTCGAGATCTGGACCGAAAGACCCGTCGACCTGTCTCACCGCGCCAGCCAGGATCTCGTATTGGTATCCCAGAGTCACGAGAAGGCGCCGGAAGAGGCCGTTTAGCTCGTAGCACAGCCCGCCACGCCCTCCAGCGATGAGTTCGTCGAAGGTTTTGTCAACGTCTATATCGACATCGTCCCAGACCGATAGACCCCTATCGGTATCGGCATTTACCGAATTGTCGAACGGGACTACCATCATGTGTCGCTTCTGGAGCCTTCGGAGCACATCGAGCGTCGGCCCGGTCGGACCTTCGTATCCAATCTTCGCCAGATATTCCTCGGTGCTGAACATGGGTCACACTCCCGCAAGCTCTTCTGTCGGAACGATTCAAGGCGTTCGGCTGGTCGCGTACTCGGGTCCGGCGGTGGGTGGGACGTCTGGCTGGCCGCGGTGTTGTCGGCGGCCTGGCCTCGCCAATGAACCAGGCGCGCTCGGTCTGACAGTTCGCCAGCGGCCCGGAGACTGGTCACGACTCGACGGTCCACGGCGGCATGCCGGGGGTACAGCCACTCCGGGCTCCGGGCACCTCCGCCGGCACGGCCGGGCAGTGGGGCAGGCGGTCAGTGTCAGTCCTCCCTCGTACAGCCCTGGGCGGCAACATGGGCTGAGCTTGCGTGAGTTGATCGGTGGGCCTCCGCTGAGAGCGGTCCAGGTCGTACTCGACGGGGGGAGGGGATGCTGCCAGCACTTCACTCACACCAGCCCTCCCTCAGCGAAGCGGGGACGCAGCACGGCCAGCCGGCCCTGGGCCGACCCGGCCCTTGCGGCGGGCACATCTTCGATGGACACCACCGGCGTATGGGCCTGGACACGTCTACTCCGCCGCTACCAACTGCTCCGCCAGATATTCAGCGACCATCGAGACTGTCGGATAGTCAAAGAGAAGCATCGGGCTGAGTGCCAGGCCGAGGACCTCGGCTAGCCGGTTCCGCAGCTCCACCAGGGCCAGCGAGTTGAAACCGGTGTCGAAGAAGGAGCTACTCACGTCGATCGACTCGGTGACCGCCTCGGTGTCAAGCAGGCTCAGAACAGTTGCAGCCTCGGCGATGACGAGGTCAACCAGCGCCTTGATCCGAGTGCTCTGATCCATGTCGGCCAGCCGCTCGGCAAGCGACTCAGCGCTCCTGGTATCCACCGGCTGGTTCTGCGCAACTTCCACCTTCGACTCTCCTGACTCCAGCCAAAAGGGCTTGCGGTCGAACGAATAGGTCGGGAGATTCACTTGCCGCGGTCCGCGACTCGCAAAGAAGGACGACCAATCCACGGGATATCCGCTGACATAAAGCCGTCCCAGCGCACCGACAACACCCCGGTTCTCAGGAGCACCATCACGCAGCGCTGGAACGAGAACAGCGCCCTTTGCCGCATCGGAAAGGCAGTGTGGCACCATGGCACTCAACGCGCCGCCTGGACCCAGTTCGAGAAACTTCGTCACCCCCGAGCTCTCGAGCGTCCGGATGCTTTGGAGGAAGCGCACCGGACTGCGGGCCTGATCCATCCAATATCGGCCTGAACCAAGTATCTCCCGATCGGAGATCAGCCCTGTCATCGTCGACACCAACGGGATACCGGAGCTGCCGAATGAGATTTCGTCGGCGATCCCACCCAGTTCGTCGAGGATCCCATCGACATGCGATGAATGAAAAGCGTGGGAGACTCTCAGGAGCTTTGCCCTGCGCCCCAGGGCGTTGAGCCTGGTGACCAGATGCCGTACGGCATCGCCGTCCCCTGAGACCACGATGGAATTCAGCGAGTTGATCCCCGCGACATCAACCTTCTCAGTAATGAGGGACTCGATCTCGTCCTCGCTCGCCTGTACCGCGGCCATGGCCCCACCGCTGGGCATGCTCTGCATGAGCCGCCCGCGCGCCGCGGTGAGCGCTGCGGCATCGGCCAGCGAGAGAATGCCAGCTACATGCCCGGCCGCCAGCTCGCCAACAGAATGCCCGACGACAAAGTCGGGGCGCACTCCCCACGACTCCATCAGCCGGAACAGTGCGACCTCAACCGCGAACAGGCAGCTCTGGGTGAAGACTGTCTGATCCAGCAGGCCAGCCACATCAGAATCCTCAGCCGTGAGGAGGACCTCGGCGACCGAGTGCTCGACTTGACCTGCCAGCGCACGGTCCAGTTCGCCGCAAACCATGTCGAGTGCGTCAGCGAAGACGGGAAAGGACCTGTACAGGCCTCTCCCCATACCCACGCGCTGGCTGCCTTGCCCGGGAAACAATACAGCGAGGCCCCCGCTCACGGGGCTGCCGACGATCTGACTTGACGGAGTTCCATCCCGCGCGATTTCTCGCAGACCGGCGAGGGCTTCTCGGTGGTGATCGGCGACTACCACCGCGCGATGCTCCCATGTTTTCCTCGTCGTCAGGAGCGAAAAAGCGGTGTCGGCGAGATCAATACTGGTGTCGCCCTCGAGGAACGCGGCCAGCCGGCCTGCCTGACCAAGTAGCGCCGCCGGCGTTCTACCCGACAGCACCAACGGCTGTGGGAGGGACGAACCTCCACCGGCCGTCCGTCCCACGATGTCTTCAGCAGGATACGCCTGCTCAAGAATCACATGGGCATTGGTGCCACTGACCCCGAAGGATGACACTGCCGCCCGGCGCGGCCGATCCACCGTGGGCCAGTTCCGTGCCTCCGTCAGCAGGCGGACCTTGCCAGTCGACCAGTCGACCTTGGCCGTGGGTTCGTCCACATGCAGCGTTCGTGGCAGGACCCCGTGCCGCAGCGCCATGACCATCTTTATGATTCCCGCAGCTCCCGCCGCGGCCTGTGCATGTCCAATATTCGATTTGATCGACCCCAACCATAGCGGGCTTTCCGCCCGCCGGTCCTGACCATAGGTCGCCAGCACGGCCTGCACTTCGATCGGGTCACCGAGAGAAGTCCCCGTACCGTGGCCCTCGACGACATCGACGTCTGAGGTCGACAGCCGTGCGTTGGCCAGAGCTCGACGGATCACACGCTCCTGGGACGGGCCATTTGGCGCAGTCAAGCCATTCGAGGCTCCATCCTGATTTACCGCACTGCCACGCACGACGGCAAGAACATTGTGCCCGTTCGCGCGTGCGTCCGACAGCCGTTCGAGGAGCAGCACACCGACGCCTTCTGCCCAGATCGTGCCGCTCGCGGAGGCGGCAAAGGCTCTGACTTTGCCGTCCGGTGCCAACGCACGCTGGCGAGAGAAGTCTATGAAGGGAGCTGGCGTTGACATCACCGATACACCGCCCGCCAATGCCATATTGCATTCCCCCTGGCGCAGCGCGCTCGACGCGAGGTGAAGTGCAACCAATGACGACGAGCAGGCGGTGTCGATCGTGATAGCCGGACCCTCGAAACCCATCGTGTACGAGACGCGACCACAGATGACACTGCCCGCGTTGCCAATTCCAAGAAAGGCGTCCACTCCTTCAGGAACGCGCACCTGGCCGGATGCATAGTCGTGATACATGGCGCCGACAAATACACCGATGTTACCGCCCCGTAGGGTCGTCGGATCGATCCCGGAGGACTCAATGGTTTCCCAGGAGGTTTCCAACAGTAGACGCTGCTGCGGGTCGGTCGCGAGTGCCTCACGTGCGGAAAGCCCGAAGAACGCGGGATCGAAATCTCCTGCATCGTGCAGGAAACCGCCGGTACGTACATACGTCTTCCCCGGCTGGTCCGGTTCCGGAGAATAGACCGCGTCGAGATCCCATCCCCGGTTCACTGGAAATTCCGATGTTGCGTCGACCTCGTCGACAACCAGCCGCCACAGATCGTCCGGAGACGATACGTTGCCCGGATACCGGCACCCCATGCCGATAACCGCGATAGGTTCGGTCGAGATCGCCGCCATCCGCTTGTTGTCGCGCTTCAGGCGTTCGTTTTCGATGAGCGCTGCGCGTAGCGCGCTGATCAGCTTCGGATCAGTAGCCATCAGATGCCTCCCCCGACTTCGCGGCGTCATCAAGGTGTGTATAGTCGCCCAACGCTCGCGCCATGAGGCCGTCGGCGTCCATATCGACGATCAGATCGATCTCGTCATGCTCTTCACCAGCCGCCGACGGGCCCACGGGGTCAGCCAAGCGCAGCAGGCTGGCCAGTATCCCTGTCTCTCGGAGGCGGCTTATCGGCACCGAGGCCAACGCATTACGAATATCATCGTCTCGCGTCCGCTGAGCACTGGAGGATTTGTCGGCAGGGAGGATCCGGGATTCGATGTAGGTGGCGACCGCCGCAGGCGTGGGGTGGTCAAAGACAAGGGTCGCTGGCACCGGGATACCCGAGGCCTCCGTTATCCGGTTTCTTAGCTCGACTGCAGCGAGCGAGTCGAACCCCATTTCCTGGAAGGCCTGATCTGGATCTATCGCATCTTTCTCCGAGTATCCTAGAATGCTGGCCGAACTGCTTCGCACGAGATCGAGTAGAATGCTGCCTCGATCCTCTCTCGACAGCCTTGCCAGGCGTTCGGCAAGCGGCTCCACCGCCACCGCATCCGGCCGCCCGACCCGCTGCCTGCCACGGACAACATTGCGCAGCAACGGCGGCACCGTATCCAGCGCACTCGGCGTCAGATTCATCTTCGCCGGTACCAGTACTGGGTCATCTGAACACAGAGCCGCGTCGAACAATGCTAGCCCCTCCTCTTCGGACAGCGCCAGCATCCCGCTGCGTGCGACGCGACTCAGGTCGGCATCGCCGAGATTTCTGGTCATGCCATCACCCTGTGACCACATACCCCATGCCATGGATACAGCCGGAAGTCCCTGGTCCCGTCGACGACGAGCCAAACCATCCAGAAAACCATTAGCCGCGGCATAGTTTCCCTGACCTGCACCGCCGAAGATTCCGGCGGCCGAGGAGAACAGCACGAACGCGGCCAGATCCATGTCTCTGGTAAGGGCGTGAAGGTTCCATGCTGCTTCGACCTTCGGGCGGAACGCAGTGTCTATCTTCTCCGGCGTCAGAGACGAGATAACGCCGTCATCCAAAACCCCGGCCGTATGTATCACCGCAGTGAGGGGGTGATCGGCAGGAATACTCGCCAAGATCAGTTCAAGAGCATCCCGATCGGCGGCGTCGCATGCCACAATGCGTACGTTCGCGCCGAGGAGCGTGAGTTCGGACTCCAACTCCGGGGCAATTTCGGCGCGTGGTCCATGGCGGCTCACGAGCAGCATATGGCTCACCCCGTGCTCGACAACGAGGTGTCGGGCGATACGGCGTCCCAGCGCACCGGTTCCGCCGGTAACCAGAACTGTACCTTGGCCGCCGAGCAGTCCACGCGCACGGTCAGATCCCTCGACCAGGGTCAATCTCGGCACGTACACCGCGCCTGAACGAATCGCAGTCTCTGGCTCTTCGGATGCGGCCATGTTCCGCAGGACCTGTCGGGGCTGCTGTTCGTCGACGGCGACGAGTGAAATTCGCCCCGGATTCTCGGACTGTGCGACCCTCACGAGCGCACAGGCCGCCGAGACGGCCGGATTTTCTCTCGCATCGCGGGTGAGTACTACCAGACGTCCGATATCTTCCTGCTGCGCGTCAAGCCAGACCTGCAGTGCATCCAGCACACGGGCGGTCAATTCGCGGGCCGCGGCCGGATCACTGCCGATCGGAGCAGTGAGGTCTAGGATGTCGGGCTCCAGGTCCGTCTCCTCGGTCGGTAGTGGTGTCTTGTTCCACTCGACCCGGAACAGGGAGTTCTGTACAGATCGCTCGGTGGACGGCAGGTGGCGAGAGGTGACCGGCCGGGATGCCAGTGAGGCAATCGAGGCGACCGGTCTGCCGGTCTCATCGGCGAGCCTTAAGGAGATGGAACCGTTGTCGGACGGTGCCGCGTGCACCCGCAGTTTGACAGCGCCAGATCGATATAGTGCAACGTTGCTCCAGACGAAGGGCAGGCGAATCTCCTCCGCGTCGGGTCCGCCGATCATGACTGCATGGATGGCGGCGTCGAGCAGAGCTGGATGAAGGCCGAACCTCCGCGCTGTCTGCACTTGATCGTCTGGTATCGCTACTTCGGCGAAGATCTCTTCGTCGCGTCTCCACGCCGCCGTCACGCCCTGGAATGCGGGTCCATATCGTATTCCCTGGGCGGCCAGGTCCTGATAGAAGTCCCTCAGGTCGAGGGGCTTGGCGTTCCGAGGCGGCCAGACAGTCAGGTCAAAATCCAGCTTCGGTCCATGTTCCTGCGAAACCAGGCGTCCGGTGGCATGACGAGTCCATCTTGCATCAAGTGATGCCTCCTCCAGGCGGGAGTAGAAGTCCACTGACCTCTGACCGATCACGTCGTCTTCACGGATAGCCAGCTGAATCTGCACACGACCTGTGGTGGGCAGGGGCAACGGCGCCTCTATGACAAGTTCCTCGAGTATCCCAAAGCCAAACTCGTCACCGGCGCGCACTGCCATCTCGACGAACGCCGAGCCTGGGAGTAGAGCGGTGTTGAAGACCGTGTGCTCCGCGAGCCATGGCTGCGTGGTGTTTGACAGCAGGCCGGTAAAGAGACATCCGCTGGATTCAGGTACTGCGACGGCAGCGGCGAGCAGCGGATGGTCGATCCGGATGATCCCGGCGGAAGTCAGGTCAACGCTTTGGGTTACATCTTCAAGCCAGTAGCGCTGCCGTTCGAAGGAATAGGTCGGCAGCTCCACCTGGCGTGCACCGGTGCCAGCGAAGAAGGTTCGCCAGTCGACCGGCAGCCCACGTACGTGCATTTCGGCAAGCGCTCCGACTACGGCACCTGGCTCGGCGGTGCGCCTGCGCACCGATGGTACGAACCTGGTCATACCGATGTTCCCGGCCAGGCAATCTGGTCCGAGCGCGGACAGCACACCACCGGGGCCCACTTCGAGGAAGGTGCGGACACCCTCATGATGCAGTGTCCTGACTCCGTCGAGGAACCGCACTGGCTCGCGGATGTGGCGAGCCCAGTACTCCGGCGAGGACAACTCCGCGGCTGTGGCGATCTTACCGGTCACATTGGACACGACTGGAATCCGGGGATTTTCGAACGATATGCCGGATGCCACAGCCGCAAAACGTTCTAGGATCGGATCCATATGCGGCGAGTGAAATGCGTGTGATACTTGGAGATCTTTTGTCTGGCGGCCCATGTTCGCGAATATTTTGGCGATTTCGCGAACCGCCTCCTCGTCTCCGGATATGACAGTCGAGTTTGCGCTGTTGAGCCCCGCGATGCCGGCCCGTCCGGTCAAGTGCGGGAACACCTCTGTCTCCGTTGCCTGTATGGCCACCATCGCCCCTACGGCAGGAAGCTCCTGCATCAGACGGCCTCGTGCCGCCACCAGGGCTGACGCGTCGGCCAGCGAAAAGACCCCGGCGACATGGGCTGCAGCCAGCTCGCCGATGGAATGCCCCCCGACGAAGTCCGGCCGGACACCCCATGATTCGAAGAGCCGGAAAAGTGCGACCTCGAAGGCGAACAGCGCAGGCTGGGTGAACTGGGTCTGGTGAAGCAAATCGGCGCTCGGCGTGGCGGCGTCGGCAAAAACTATTTCACGTAGCGGGCGCGGAAGATGTGGGTCGATCCCAGCACATACGGCGTCAAATGCATCCGAAAAGGCCTGGTATGTGGTATATAGTTCTTCCCCCATTTTTGCCCGCTGGCTGCCCTGACCTGTGAACAGCACCGCGAGATGTCCCTGAGAGCGGGCACCCGAAATCAGTTCCGGTGGTCTACCTCCTGTTGCGAGCAAAGTAGCGGCAGCCAGGCCCGCATCGCGGTCTTTTGCGAGAACTACGGCTCGCTGGTCGAGTGCCGCCCTTGTCGTCGCCAATGAGAAGCCGATGTCCACGGAGCTGATCTCGGGGTGAGTATTCGCGAACCGCGAGAGCCGGCGGGCTTGTTCGTCGAGAACGGCCGAGGTTTTCCCCGACAGGATCCAGGGAACGACAGGCAGGGCGGCCGGAGTCGCCGTGGCCTCGGTGGATTCGGCCGTGGTGGGCGCTTGTTCCACGATCACGTGGGCGTTCGTACCGCTGACTCCGAACGCGGAGATCCCAGCTCGACGAGGTCTGCTTGCCTCTGGCCATGGGCGAGTAGTCGTCAGCAACTCCACCGCACCAGCGGTCCAGTCCACATGCGGCGTAGGTTCTCCGACATGTAGTGTCCTGGGAAGAATTCCGTGCCTCATCGCCATAACCATCTTGATGAGGCCGGCCACACCCGCGGCCGCCTGCGTGTGGCCGATGTTGGACTTCAACGATCCCAGCCATAGTGGCTGGTCAGCGGACCGATTCTGCCCATAGGTCGCCAGGAGTGCCTGGGCCTCCATCGGATCGCCGAGTGCTGTGCCCGTGCCATGCGCTTCGACCGCGTCCACGTCCGACGGATGGAGACCTGCGTTCGCCAACGCCTGCATGATGACTCGCTCCTGCGAGGGACCATTTGGCGCGGTGAGTCCATTGGATGCGCCGTCCTGGTTCACCGCGGAGCTCCGCACCACAGCGAGTACCTCGTGGCCTTTACTCCGTGCGTCGGACAGGCGCTCAAGGAGTATCAGCGCGACGCCTTCCGACAGTGCTGTTCCTTCTGCCTTCGCGTCGAACGCCCTGCAACGCCCGTCGGCTGACAGCGCGCGTTGGCGAGAAAAGGCCACGAACATGTCCGGCTTCACCATGACGGTGACACCTCCGGCCAACGCCATCTCGCATTCGCGGCGACGCAGGCTGTGGCACGCCAGGTGGAGTGCCACAAGGGAGGAGGAGCAAGCCGTGTCTATTGTTACCGCCGGCCCTTCCAGACCTAGCGCATAAGAGACGCGACCAGAGGCGACACTGCCGGTGTTGCCGATCCCATAGTAGCCTTCCAGCCCTTCGGGAAGCCGCTCCAGGTGCGCCCCGTAGTCGTGGTACATCAGGCCGGCAAATACACCGATACTTCTTCCGGTTAGGTCCGTCGGATTGATGCGGGCTCGCTCGAAGACCTCCCAGGTCGTTTCCAGCAACAGGCGCTGCTGCGGATCCATCGCCAGGGCCTCACGCGGCGAGATACCGAAGAGACCGGCGTCGAAATCGGCTACTTGCTGGAGAAATCCACCGTGACGAGCGGTCGACTTTCCCGCGCGTCCTGGATCTGGATCAAACAGATCATCTGCCCATCCGCGATCCGCTGGAAACTCCGTTATTCCATCCACCCCTTCGGCAACGAGACGCCACAGATCCTCAGGGGAGGTGACTCCGCCTGGCAGCCGACAGCCCATTGCGACGATGGCAATGGGCTCTTCTTTCTCGGCCGTTAGCTCCTGCAACCGCTTTTTGGTCACCTGGAGATCGGCGAGGGAGCGGCGAAGATACTCCCTGAGCTTGACGTCATCCGACAATGTCGTTGCTCCTTTCAGCAGGGGCTGTTAATCCGTGGCGACGGGCCGGGTGAATTTCGTTGCAGGCCCGTGCCACCGCGGATAATGACTGCCGTCGAAGGGTCTCGCCTATATTCTCCAGGCCTGGCGGACGACGACGGCGCCGCTCGCGGCGGGAAGACCTGTTCCGCCGCGATCCGGACCTCCGTGGTTCGCGTGAGCCACGCCAGTTTCTAGTCTTGGCCGAGAATACTTGGACGTGCGCCCCTGCCGCACCCCCTATGGTATCCCTAACTCGATCCATTTAGGGTTTTTGGTCGTGGCGTTCCTCTTTGGCTGTACCTGGTCGCGTCGAACAGAGTGAAAAGCAGGGGTCGGATCCCCTGGGCTGTGTCGGGCTGCCCACCACATCGCCGTATGACCTGCTTGTCTGGCGCTGGACCGTGCACGAGGCAGGAAGATGGCGGCCGGAGTGTGGACGTGGGCCGTCTGGTCGGTCTTGGACCAATGCCGTTTCGCTTGAGTAGATCTTGCTGGCCGGTCTCGCCCCCGCGGTCCAGGGTTGTCGGGTACGGCGCTGCGGCGTGGCATCGGCACTGGTGGGGCGTTGGCCACGGTTCGTGGCCTCTAGGGTGACCCCCGGCGCAGGAGGCGGAATGCCGCCGCCGCAGGTCACGGTGTATCTCGCCCCTGCGCTGTGCCTGTTCCCGGGCGGCGACTGCACCGAGGTCACGCAGGGTCGCCGGATCGGTTCGGCTGCCAGGATGCGGCCTGGCGTCCGCCGACCTCGTCGAGAAGCCCGACGAGCCCGCCTCGATCCGCCACCCGGGTACCGCCACGGTCCGATTCCACCGATTCACCCTGCGCACCGCGCGACCAGCAGGCATCGGGATCGACGCAAGCCAGACGGCATTGGGTCCTGACCTGGTAGCTGGGCCTGTCCGCCCTTTCTCGCTCAGTGATCTGACTCGGAATGGCTATGTCGATGAGATCCGACCGCGTTTGTTGACGAGATGTGACCGCAGTACTGCGTTCGGTCTGGTGGGTGTTGACGAGTTTGGGATCTGGCGCAGATTTTGTGGTTCTTCGGGCACCGCTGTCGATCATGGGGTGAGGAGGACGCGTTTGCGGAGGAGGTCGAAGTTCGCGCGGCCGTACATCTGCCGCTTGATCATTTTGATGCGGTTGACGTGGCCTTCGACGGGACCGGAGCTGTGCGGCAGGGTCAGGCCGGCAGTCACGGCCTCCAGGTCGCGTTCGAGGCCTTTCGCGTAGGTGTGTAGGGCGGGGAGGTCGTCGGCGCGGACCGCGGTGATCCAGTCGGTGACCGTGGTGTCGGTGGGGCGAGTGAGCAGGTGCGCGAACGCGCCGACGTGGCGGGTGAGCGCGTCGAGTTCGGGGCAGCAGGCGCGAACGTCGCGGAGTTGGCCCTGTTCGTCGTCATGGAGCCGGTCGGGGCGAGTCAGAATCCAGCGGCTGATCGTCCGGGTGGAACGTGGCCGGGGTGGCGGGGGCTGCGCGCCGGCGCGGAACGGGCGGAGATAGGTGGAGACCATGACGTAGCTGCCGGTGTATCCCTGGGCCGTGATCTCTTTCCAGAGCGTGGCGGCGTTGGTCTGCCCGTCCGCCCACCGCTGGTCGAGGTGGGGCTTGTAGGGGTCGAGGCCTGTGGGACGGTTCTGCCACTGGCCGCGGAAGAGATCCTCAGGCCGGGTGGCCTGGGCGAACTTGCGGACAGTGCGCCTGGTCATGCGCAGCTCGCGGGCGATCGCCCGCTGGGTGTGGCCGGCGTCGAGCAGGGCGTGCACGGCCGCGTGGGTGCTCCGGGTTCGCTCGACGAACCGGTGCCCGGTCCGCCACGGCTGCTCCGCCGGAGCGTCTGCCGGGTCG
Source organism: Frankia sp. Hr75.2 (assembly GCF_949319125.1). Lineage (NCBI taxonomy): Bacteria > Bacillati > Actinomycetota > Actinomycetes > Frankiales > Frankiaceae > Frankia > Frankia sp. Hr75.2. The sequence continues at coordinate 16,581 of NZ_CASGGV010000025.1, forward strand.
GGCTGGGTCGGCGGGTCCGCCGCTGCCGGTGCCGGCGGGGTGGGCAGGCAACCGCGGTGGGCGGCGACGCTGCGTTCGACGGCGTCGCAGAGGTTCGACCACAAATGCCACCTGTCCGCGATTTGCCGGGCGTCGGGGGCGCCGCGGCGTGCTCCGTCGGCGTAGGCACCGGACCGGTCCCGGCAGATCACCTCGATACCAGGATGGTCGGCCAGCCAGGCCACCAGGCTGTCGGCTTCCCGGTCGGGGAGCAGGTCGATCGGCCGGTGGGTGTCCAAATCGATCAGGACCGTTCCATAGACATGACCACGACGCACGGCGAAATCGTCGACTCCGAGAATCCGCACCACAGCCGGCTGCGGGTCGGGCACTGCCCGGACCCGGCGGACCAGGGTGTCCCGGCCGACCGTCAGACCCAGCGCGGCGGCCAGCCGCGCTCCCGCCCGCCCGGCCAGCGCCAGGC
>NZ_CASGGV010000026.1:0-16374 GCF_949319125.1 Frankia sp. Hr75.2
CCGCGGCCCCGAGATCGCGGGGCCGCGGCCCTTTTCCGTCGTCAGGCGCCAAACCGCTGTCAGTCGCCGGCTCGCCGTTACTTACCGGCGGGCGTACCGACGGCTGTGCGAGGTGCGGGAGAGGCCACGGCCGTTGAAGGCCCTCCACAGCGCCAGAACGATGATCGCGCCGATGATGGAGCCGATGATGCCGGACGGCTGGAGCGCGCCCTCACCGATGTCCTTGTTGAACAGGACGTAGCCGAGGAAACCCCCGACGAAAGACCCGACGATGCCTACGGCGATCGTGCCGAGAATTCCGATCGGATCCGGGCCGGGGAGAACCAGACGCGCGACCGCGCCGGCGATCAGACCGAGCAGGACCATGACGACGAGGAAAGTCAGCATCAGTGGTTTCTCCTTTACCGAGGTTGTTGGCAGCTTTTTGCCCCGCACCGGAACTCGCAAACACTTTGTCCGGCGAGAACCGGATCCACCGCTTTGCGGATGCTTTCAGCGCCCACGCCGCCGGACCGGCTCGGCACGAAGCCGCCTCAACTGCCGGACTTCGCCGCCTTCGTGGCCCGGCGGCGGCGCACCGACCGCCGGAGCAGGAGCAGCACGGCGCCACCGAAGACCGCGCCCCCGGTGGCACCGGGATGCCGGCGGGCCTGCTGGCCGGCCGTCCGTGCCGCCTTCCCGCTGGAGGCCGCCGTACGCTCCGCGGCGGCCGCGACCTGCGGGTGCTGCTCCATCTGCTCCCTTACGGTGCCGACCGCCCGGTCCTTCACCTCGACCGTCTTCTCCGCCGCGGAGGCGAGCGTGGGGTTGTGGCCGACCTTCTCCCGGACCGCGCCCACCGCCTTCTCGGCCGCGTCGCGCGTCTTCTCGGTGGCGGAGGCCACATGCGGCGCGAGCCCGGCGGTCATCTCGTTGAACCTGCGGCGGATGTCGGCACCCTCCGCGTCCTCAGTGACCGCGGCTCCGGCTGCGGGCACGGTATTCGCGGCACCAGGAACGGTGTGCGCGGTATCCGGGGCGGTGTTCGCGGCACCAGGAACGGTGTTCGTGGCACCAGGAACGGCGGCCGGCACGGCGGCCGGTTCGGGCGCGGCCACGACCGGCGGTCGGGGGCCTGTCAGATCGGTACGCGGTGGATTCATGCCCTCGTTCATCTTCTGGTTCTCCTCGGCAGAATCGGGGACTCTCGCGTGCCTGAACGGATGGCGACTTCTGGGTTGCCCGCACGCGTCCTGCCGACGAACTACCCATGGATCCGCCGTAGATAACGCGATGTGTCCACGCATCGCCGTCACCACACACCGTTGTCCGCGATGGCCGCCGACGCGGATGTCCTGCGCGCCACCGGTTCCGCCCCGTTGGGAGGCTCCCGAGGCCCCCGCCCACGGGCCGGACGTCCACCGGCCGATGTAGCCCAGTACACACCGGAGGAGGCGAGCGGGGCGCCGGCCGGCATATGCCATGTACGTCTCGTGCTGGACAAAGGGCGGGGGCCGCGGCGCGAGGTCGGCTACCGTTCCCCCACGGCTTCCGCCGCGCGCGTCGCGTCCAGGAGGTGGCTGATGTCGGATACCGCGGGTGTGGGTGCGGACGACGGCCGGCTCGACGGCCTGTACGGCCTGCGTGAGCTCGCCGGGCGACTCGCGGCCGGGTCGATGAGCTCCCGGGAGCTCGTCGCCGCCTGCCTGGAGCGCATCGAGGCGACATCCACGACCCTGAACACCTTCCGGGTGCTACGGGCCGAGGAGGCGCTGGCGGAGGCCGAGGAGGCTGACCGGAGGCTCGACGCCGGGGAGCGGCTCCCCCTGCTGGGTGTCCCGGTGGCCATCAAGGACGACACCGACATGGCCGGCCTCCCCACCGCCTTCGGCGCGGCCGGCGACTTCCCGCCGGCCACCGAGGACTGCGAGATGGTCCGGCGGCTGCGGGCCACCGGCGCGATCATCGTCGGCAAGACGAACACGCCCGAGTTCGGGCAGTGGCCGTTCACCGAGGGGGCGGCGTTCGGCGTGACCCGCAACCCGTGGAACCTCGACTACTCCCCCGGTGGGTCGTCCGGCGGCGCGGCGTCGGCCGTCGCGGCCGGGCTGGTCCCCGCCGCGATCGGGTCGGACGGCGCCGGCTCGGTCCGCATCCCCGCGGCCTGGACCCATCTCGTCGGGATCAAGCCGCAGCGCGGGCGCATCTCCAGCGCGCCGGTAACCGAGCAGTTCAACGGGCTGACCACCTTCGGCCCGCTCACCAGGACCGTCGCGGACGGCGCCCTCCTGCTGGACCTGCTCAGCGGAAGCCTCCCGGTGGACCGGGACCGCCCGCCGGTGCCGGCGGAGACCTTCCTGCGCTCGGCCGAGCACCCGCCGCCCCGGCTGCGGATCGGCCTGTCGCTGCGCGTCCCCTACAGCGGGATGTCGGCCGCGCTGGATCCGGCTGTCCGCACCGCCGTGGAGCGCCTCGCCGAGGTGCTGGCCCGGCTCGGGCACGACGTGGTGCCGGTCGAGCCGCCGTACGGCCTGCTCGGCCTGCTGTTCCTGCCCCGCTCGATGGACGGCATCCGGGACTGGTCGCACCGGGTGCCCAACCCCGAGCTCCTCGATCCGCGGACAGTGGCGAACGCGCGCAACGGGCGGGCGCTGCGGCCGGTGCTCGGGCTGACCCGGGCCGCCGAGGCACCGGCCCGGGCATGGATCGGCCGGGTCTTCCGCACGGTGGACGTCCTGCTCGCGCCGACCACCGCGGTGCCGCCGCCGCGGGTCGGCGAACTGAACCGGGAGACGAACTGGGAGACCGATCAGGCGATCGTCGCGGCCTGCCCGTACACCTGGCCGTGGAACGTCCTCGGCTGGCCGGCGGTCAACGTCCCGGCCGGGCTGACGCCTGCCGGGCTGCCGGTCGGCGCCCAGCTCATGGGCCCGGCGGGCGGCGAGGGGCCGTTGATCTCCCTGGCCGCCGAGCTGGAGGACGTCGAGCGTTGGTACACGCGCCGGCCGGGCCGCCTGGAGGCTTCGACGCCCGCCTGACCCGGAGGCGTCTGAGCTGGAGGCGCCGGAGGCTGGCGGCTGGCGGCTGGCGGCTGGCGGCCGATCCGGATCGTCACCGCCGGATGCACACAGCGGGACACCGGCACGCGAAGCACCTTGTAGCTCACTCGAGGTGACCTCCGGAGGTGCCATCGGGGGTACAAAATTGGAGGTCGCCCGCGAACGGGCCTCTGCGCCCTGGACAATGGCGCATGCTCAGCAACGTGGTACCCCGGATCGGGGACTTCGTGGGTCAGTGGGGGGCTGGTCTGCTGGTTCTCGGTGCCGCGGTCGCGGTAGGCGCCGTCACCGACCTGTCGACCGCGGGCTACTTCGGGCTCGGTGCCCTGGTGACCGCGGTGACCTGTCCTCCGGCGGCGACGCTGGGTGTCGGGCTCGCCGCCGAGGTGATGGCCGTCGCCTCGGGGTGGTGGGACCACCGGTTCGGCAACGGTCAGCACATCGCGGCCTGCATCCTGGTCGCGGCCCAGGTCGCGGTGGCCGTCTACGTGTCGGTGAGCCGTAACCGGCGCAGCTCGGAGCTCCAGCAGGTCCGGGCGGTGGCGGAGGTCGCCCAGCGGGCTCTGCTGCCCGAGGTGCCCATCGCGCTGCACGGGGCCGGGTTCGCGGCCCGCTACCTCTCCGCCGCCAAGGAGGCCTCGGTCGGCGGCGATCTCTACGAGGTGGTCGCGACGCCGCACACGATCCGCATGATCATCGGTGACGTGCGCGGCAAGGGGCTGCCCGCGGTGCGGCTGGCGACGGTGGTCCTGGGCGCCTTCCGCGAGGCGGCGGTGACCTGGCTGGACCAGGGGCAGGTCGCGGCCGCCTGCGCCCGCTCGGTCGGCCGCGAGGCCGAGGCGGAGGACTTCGTGACGGCGCTGCTGGTCGACATCTACCCTGACGGCCGGCTCAGCCTGTGCTCGGCGGGCCACCATCCGCCGCTGCTGGTTGGGGCGACCGCCACCACCACGCTGACCTGCCCGTCCTCACCGCCGCTGGGCCTCGGCGACCGCTTCGCGACCGCGACGGCGGACTGGGCGGTCGGCGACCGCCTGCTGCTGTTCACCGACGGGCTGATCGAGGCCCGGGACGGCGAGCGGGCCTTCTTCCCGCTGGAGCGGCACGTCGACCTGCTGCGCGACGTCCCGCCCGATGCCGCGCTCGACCGGCTCACCAGCGCCCTCACCAGGCACGTGGGTGGGAACCTGCACGACGATCTGGCCCTGCTGCTCGTCGAGCGGCGCCCGACGGGCGCGGCGCTGGCCGCCACGGCCCAGGCGCCCACGGCCCAGGCGCCGTTGTCCGCCGGGGCGCTCCCGGCCACTCCCGCGAACGCGAGCGCGGCCACGATGTCGGAATAGACGATGCGCGCCGTGGGACGCGCGAGGCGGGTCAGCGGCCGGCGGAGGCTCGGCGGCGGCCGTCCCGGCGGTAGGAGAACGGACCGGGAAGGTCGACGCTGGAGAGCCCGCCGCGGCGGTTCTTCGACCACACCCGCCAGGAGACGCGGCCGAGCTTCAGGGTCACCGAGGAGACCCCGTTCTCGCTGACGTTCACGTGGAAGGGGCCGTAGCGCGGCCGGCGCGTGTAACGCAGTCCCATGACTACCTCCAGGGAAGATGTGGGGCACGGGGGTCCTTTCCGGCTTTGCCCCCCGCTACACCCACGAACACCGATCTTGCCGTCCATGACCCGCCTACCCAGTCGCCCTATGTGACTTAGGTCACCTATCGCGATCCACATGTTCTGTCGGGCCGGACCTGGACAGGGCCCAGGGGATGCACGCTGTCGACGTGGGATCGCCCGACGGAGCCGGTAACGGCCATCCGCGGCCGGCTACCGACTGTGCCGACCTTCCTGCGTCGGCAGTCGGCCCCGTGCCGGAGTGGCTGGATCTGCAGATCCGCGACCGTGCGCTGCAGGCCACCGGGGCGTGCTTCACGATCACCGACCCGCGGCAACCCGACAACCCGCTGATCTGGGCGAACCCGGCGTTCGAGCGGGTGACCGGCTACAGCCTGGCCGAGGTGGTCGGGCGCAACTGCCGGTTCCTGCAGAACGGCGACGACGACCAGCCGGCGCTGGCGGAGCTGCGCGCCGGGCTGGCCGCGGGCAGGCACGTGGTGGTCGTGCTGCGCAACTACCGGCGGGACGGCACGCCGTTCTGGAACGAGCTCGCCATCGGCCCCGTGTTCGACCCGCTGGGGGAGATCACCCACTTCGTGGGCGTGCAGACCGACGTCACCGAACGGGTCGAGGCCCAGCTCGAGCGGGACAGGCTGTTCGAGCGCGAACGGGCCGCCCGCGGCGACGCCGAGCGCGCCACCGCCCAGCTGCAACTGCTCGCCGACGTCAGCGAGCTGCTCTCGGGCACCCTCGACGTGGGTGAGGCGCTCGACCGGCTCACCAAGGCCGTGGTGCCCACCGCCGCGGACTGGTGCTCCGTGCACGTCCTCCCGCCCCGCTCCGCGCCGACGAGGACGGATTCCGAGGCCATGGGGCCGCGCCGGGTCATCACGCATCACCGCGACCCCCGGCTGCGCACGATCGCCGAGCGCAGCCAGCTGCTGCAGGCCGAGCTGCCGACCGCGGCGAGCGCCGTGGTCCAGGTGCTGCGCACCGGACGTCCCGTGCTGCGGGAACGCATCGACCCCGAGGGCCTGCGGGCGGCCCTGCGCCCCGAAGGCCGCGCCGACGAGCTGGTGGGCCTGCTGGAGGAACTGGGCCTGGCGACGGCCGTCGCCACCCCGCTGCTCGCCCGCGGCCGGGTGCTCGGCGCGCTGGTGATGGCCCGCTCGTCGGGCTCCTACACCGCGGACGACCTGCGCCTCGCCGAGGATCTCGGCCGGCGGGCGGGCACCGCGATCGACAACGCCCGGCTGTACCGCGCCGAGCACACGGTGTCGGAGTCACTGCAGCGCTCCCTGCTGCCGACGATCCCCGAGCTGCCCGGCCTCGCGTTCGCGGCCCGCTACCTGCCCACCGCGGCGACGGCGACCGTGGGCGGCGACTGGTTCGACGTGCTCGCGCTGCCCGACGGGGCGGCCGGGGTCGCGATCGGCGACGTGATGGGCCACGACATCGCGGCCGCGGCGGCGATGGGCCAGCTCAGCAGCGTGCTGCGGTCGTACGCGTGGGAGGGCCACCGGCCGGCGATCGTGCTCGACCGGCTGGTACAGGGCCTGGAGATGGCGCAGCTCGCGACCTGCCTGTACGCCTGGATCCAGGTCAACGACGCCGGCTTCGCGCAGGGGGCCGCCGCTCCCGCCTTCATGCGGTGGGCGAACGCCGGCCACCTACCGCCGCTCCTGCTCACTCCGGACGGGCGGGCCCGCCTGCTGGGTTCCACCGGCGCGCCGCCCACTGGCACCCCGGCCGCCGGGCTGTCGAGCGCGGAAGCCGGAGTACTGATCGGGGCGGGCGGCGCGGAGTCCTCGCCGCGCCCGACTGAGGCCTGCCGGGCCGTGCCGGGCGCCCGTACGGACGTCGGCACCTGACGACGTGTCCGGGTCCGTTATCGTGATAAGCCAGTCGATGGATCTTGCTGTCCGGTCGGCTGGCCGGGGGCAGCGCTCGCGGGGGGCGGCGTGGGTACTGACGATTGCGCTGGCACGTGTTCCGGCGGCCCGGTGACCAGCGCGTGACCCGCCGGACCGGGAGCGAGGGGGGACGCGACCGGCGCGGCGCGGCGGGCGGGGACGTCGGCCCGAACGAGGCCGGGCTCGGCGTCAGAATGTCGCGGACCCTCGGGCTCCTGCGCCTGGTCGCGGTCCTGTTCGGCATCGCGGTACTCCTCGCCGACGCGGGATGGTACGGATCTCCGGCCCGGCTCGCCCTGCCGGCCGTCGCCGCCTGCTGGGGCGTGGTCTTCGGCGTGGTCTGCCTGACCCGTGGCCTGGGTCGGGACCTCGCCGCCGGCGAGCTCCTGATGGGCCTGGTCGTGGCGGGCTGCGCGCCCTGGGCCGTGCCGCCGGGCGAGCTCGCCACCGGCCCCAACTGGGTGCTGCTGCGGCTCATCGGGACGGGCCTGACCATCGTGTGGTGCTTCCCGCCGGCGGTCTGGCTGCCGGCCGTGCTGGCGTTCGTCACCCTGTACACGGCCGTCGTCCACGAGATCGCCGCGCCGTCCGCTTTGGAGGCGGCGCTGCCGGCCGGCGCGGTCATCGCCGTCCCCCTCGCGTTCGCCGCGGTCGTCGGGCGGATGCGCCGCGGGGCCCGGCGCTGCGACGAGTGGCTCGCGCTGGCCCACACGCGGCGCCGCGGGCGCGGCATCGTGGCGGCACGGCGGCAGGACGTGGCCGAGTCGGACCGGCTCGTGCACGACACCGTCCTGAACACGCTCACCGGTATCGCCTGGGGAGCACGTGACGCGGGCGGGAAGAGCGTCCACGCCCGGTGCCGGCAGAGCGTGGCGATCTGTGAGGACCTCCTCGCCGGCGGGCGGGACTGGGAGGGCGGCCTGATGGTCGCCCTCGGCCGGGCTCTGGACCAGGCTCGTGCCACCGGGCTGGGCGTGGAGTTCTCCTTCACCGGCTCCACGGACACGCCGGCCGAGGTCGCCGCCGCCGTGGCCATGGCCGTCAGCGAGGCGCTGTCTAACGTGCGCCGCCATTCCGGCCTGCCCCGGGCACGGGTGGACGCGCGCACCGACCCCACCGGAGTCCTGGTCACCGTGACCGACCACGGCGTGGGCTTCACCCCCGGCCGGTACCGCGCCGACCAGCTGGGCGTGCGCCGGTCGATCATCGACCCGATGGGCGACGTCGGCGGGTCCGCGACCGTGCGGTCGACGCCGGGGGGCCCGACAATCGTGACCTTGCAGTGGTCCCGTCGCTCGCCCGACGCGCCGGCGGTCGAGGTCGCCGAGCTCGAGGAGCGGCTGGCCCGCGACACGGCCGGGGCCGCCGGGCGGGGCGCCGTCGTCTGGCAGCTCGCGCTCGGGATCGTGCTCGTGATGCGGCTCTCCTACTACCAGCACCCGGGCCTCGTCGCCCTGGCCTGGGCCGCGTCCGGGGCGGCGCTGGTATGGGCGGGCCGGGCCAGCCGCCGCGGCCCGCTGCGCGGGCCGGCGGTGGCCGGGCTGACCGGGCTGTTCCTCGTCACCCAGATCGCCGCCGGGGCCCTCGGCCAGGAGGGCTCGCGGGTACCGCTCAACTGGGTGCTGGTCAGCGGGCTGGGGGTGTGCGCCTTCCTGACCGCGGCCTGCCCCGTCCGGCAGTGGCTGCCCGCCTCGGCGGCGATCGCCGCGTGCGCGGGCGGCATCGTCGCCACCAGGTACAGCGGCGGGCCCGGGATCGTTGGTTACCTCAGCGTGATGTTCTACACGCAGGCAGTCGTCCAGTCGGTTGTCGGCGCGCTCGGCCCCATGCGGCGCGGGACGGCGGCGGCCGCCGCCGAGATCGCCCGCGCCGACGCCGAGCTCGCCGCCGACCTGGTCGCCTCCGCCAAGATCACCCAGGATCGCCGGGCCCGGCTCGACCGGCTCCGTGCCGACACGCTGCCGCTGCTGGCCGCCATCGGCGACGGCCGGCTCGACCCCGCGGCCGACGAGGTGCGCGCGCGCTGCGCGTCCAGCGCGGCGGAGCTGCGCCGCGCGATGACCAGCCCCGTCGCCGGTTCGGACCTGCTCGAGGGCCTGGAGCCGGCGCTGCGCGCCGCCGAGCGACGTGGGGTGGCGGTACGGATGCAGGTCGCCGGCACCTTCGACGCCGTTCCCGGGACGGCCCGCGACGAGGTGGTCGCCGCGCTCTCGGCGGTGCTGGCCACGGTCACCCCCGCGGCCACCGCGGTCACGGTCACCCTGACCGGCACGGACGACACCGGCGAGGCGTTCGTCACCGCCGACGACCCGGCGGTGGCCGAGGCGGGCCCGCCCGTCACCCCGGCGCCGTCCGCCTGGACGCAGGTCATCGACGACAGCGGCGACGGCCAGCTCTGCGTCGAGATCCGCTGGTGCCCGCCGCAGCGGGTCGGCGGCGCCTGAGCGCGGGGCCTCTGCCGACGCGCGGCACCGGTCGTGTTCCAGCACCCAACTTCGATTACGCATCGCACTCGGAAAGTCACCTGGCGTGATTCCCGATCTCGTCGCAGACTCTGGTCGACGACGGACGCGGCCGAGGGAGGGACATCCATGGCCCTACACGGCCGGGCGAGAGGCAGGCGCGGCGACCAGGCCGTGGAGGTGCGGCCGCACCTGGTCATCCCGGACGAGGACGGGCCCGTCCCCCGGTACCGCATGCCGCGCTCCTCGCTGTCCGCCGAGACCGCATACCAGATCGTGCGCGACGAGCTGATGCTGGACGGCAACGCCCGACTGAACCTGGCCACGTTCGTGACCACCTGGATGGACGAGCACGCCGACCGGCTGATGGCCGAGTGCGCGGCGAAAAACATGATCGACAAGGACGAGTACCCGCAGACGGCCGAGCTCGAGGCCCGGTGCGTCAACATGCTCGCCGACCTGTGGCACGCCCCCGACGCCACCGACGCCGTCGGCTGCTCGACGACCGGGTCCTCCGAGGCGTGCATGCTCGCCGGGCTGGCGATGCTACGCCGGTGGCGCTCGACCAGGGAGCCCCACGGCAGGGAACAGGGCGGCGGGCAACGCGGCACCGGTGCGCGGCCGAACATCGTCATGGGTGCCAACGTGCAGGTGTGCTGGGAGAAGTTCGCCCGTTACTGGGACGTCGAGCCCCGGCTGATGCCACTCGCGCCCGGGCGGACCCACCTCACCGCCCCGGAGGCCGTCGCCCGCTGCGACGAGAACACGATCGGGGTCGTGGCCGTCCTCGGCTCGACGTTCGACGGGACGTACGAGCCGGTGGCCGAGATCGTCGCCGCGTTGGACCAGCTGGCGGCCTCGGGCGGCCCGGACGTCCCGGTGCACGTCGACGGGGCTTCCGGCGGGTTCATCGCCCCGTTCTGCGACCCCGACCTGGTCTGGGATTTCCGGCTCGAGCGCGTGGTCTCCATCAACGCCTCCGGACACAAGTACGGGCTGGTCTATCCCGGGGTCGGCTGGGCGCTCTGGCGCGACGCCCGGCACCTTCCGGCCGAGCTCGTCTTCGACGTGGACTATCTCGGCAGCTCGATGCCCACCTTCGCGTTGAACTTCTCCCGGCCGGGAGCACAGGTCGTCGCGCAGTACTACTCTCTGCTACGACTCGGCCGGGCCGGTTACCGGCATACCGCCCGCACGTGCCGTGACAATGCGCGTTGGCTGGCGGATGAAATCGCGAAGCTCGGCCCGTTCGAGCTGATCTCGGACGGTTCGGGGATCCCGGCCTTCGCGTTCACGACGAGGGATGCGGCCGAGTTCAGCGTCTTCGAGGTCTCCGAGGCGCTGCGTGCCCGTGGCTGGCTGGTGCCCGCATACCGATTCCCGCCTGATCTGGCCGAGCTGGCGGTACTGCGGATCGTCGTGCGGGCCGAGTTCAGCCGGGATCTGGCGCATCTGCTGGTCGAGGACCTGCACCGGGTGGTCGGACGACTCTCCGGCCCCCGGTGGCGGACCGCGGCCGGCGGCGCCGATCCCGCGTCGTTCCACCATTGATCCACCCACCGTCCGAGCCGCCCCGAAACCGACACGACCCGACGTATGGAAAACATGAGGGCACACACAGGCCAACACAGACCGCGGGGCCGGAGATGCGAACCGCCCTCCACACAAGGTCCACCGCGGGCGGGCCGCCCTGGGCCCACCAGACCACACCGAGCCGCACCGGCCCACGCCTGGCCACGACACACCCTGCCCCACACCGGTCGCGACAACCCTGACCCGACTCGTTCGATTCCGACGGAACTGTCGTAATCAGGACGCCGGCACAACGTTCCGGCGTTCGAGAAAGGGCCGCTAGAATGGTCGATGGAATCAACTCGGAAAGACTGGGAAATCTAGCCCGGGCACAGGTGCCCACATCCGGCCGGCGACGTCGCGGCCGGGCACACCGGCCACCGGGCCCGGGCACTTCCGGGCCACTGCCGGGTGGGCCGCCCGGAGTCGCGCGCGTCACACATCCGACGCGCGGGAACCAGCAACGCATGTGTTGCGACGGACACACCTTTCGGCAGGTTGTATTCATGCAAACACTTAGCGTGACGCGGCGAACCTCACCATGACGACGGCGACAGAACTAGGCATTGTTGGAGTTAAGCGAAATCGAGAAAGGTGATGCAATGCATTCTGTGACCTCCCCCACGAACGTCACCCCGACCAAGAGCCGGTTAACCGGCGATGTCCCGCGCCAGCCCCAGCGCCGGCACCGGGACAAGGTGACCCGAGCCGACCGCACCGTCATCGCGGTCCGCGAGGCCCTGGCCCGGGCCGACCACCCGGTGCGCGCACGGGTCCTCGCCCTCGACCTGGGCCTGCCCGCCGCCGAGGTGACCGCCGGCCTGCGCCGCCTGCAGGACGTCGGCGCCGCGCTCTCCCACGCCCGCCGCTGGGTGGCCGTGGACGCCACCGCGGAGCCGGAGCCCCAGCCGGGCCACGAGCACCCCGGCCAGGCAACCCCCGCACGTGAACAGCCCGGTCCAGACCTGCCGTGACGGCCGCCGTCAGGGCGTCCCGCGGCCACGAGCCCGTGTCGGCGCAGCCCCGGGCCCGCGGCGCGCTCGTCTGAGCGCGGATCGCCGAGGCGGTTCCGCACCGGGTTCGTCGCGACCGGTCACGCGACGAACCGGCGAGACCTTCCGGTCCCGTCAGGTCAGCGGTTCCTCCGCCCGCTGTGGCGCGGGCAGCAGGACCTGATCCTGATTCGCGAGGATGGCCACGGCGTACCCGCTTTCCGGATCCCGTCGATCCGCCGGTCCAGGAAGCCGTAGCCGCGCCGAGCCGAGCTGCGTCCCGCACCGGTCGACGGCGAGCCGACGCCGCTGGAGCGCATGACCGCCAACCTCGTCGACAACGCCGTCGGTACAACCACCGCGGTGGTCACGTGACGGTCGAGACCGGTGTCGCCGAGGCAACCGTGAGCCCCCGCGGTGGTGCCGCCGGTCAGGAGGGCGGCGCCACCGAGATCGACTTGACGTCGAGGTAGCCCTCGATGCCCTCGCGACCCAGCTCACGGCCGATCCCGCTGGCCTTGACCCCACCGAACGGCGCGTTCGGGTCCATGCTGTACGCCTGGTTGACGCCGAAGGTCCCGCTGCGGACCCGGCGCGCGACGGCGAGGCCGCGTTCGACGTCCGAGGTCCACACCGAGCCGGAGAGGCCGTACTCGGTGTCGTCCGCGATGCGGACGGCGTCGGCGTCGTCGGAGTAGGGCAGCACGGTCAGCACCGGGCCGAAGATCTCCTCCTGCGCGATGCGCATGCTGCTCTCGACGTCGGCGAAGACGGTCGGGCGGACGTACCAGCCCTGGTCGACCCCGGCCGGCAGGTCGCTGCCGCCGACGACCAGCCGCGCGCCCTCCTTCTGGCCCTCCTCGATGTACCCGCGCACCCGTTCCTGCTGCCGGCGGGCGACCAACGGGCCGACCTTCGTCGCCGGGTCGGACGGGTCGCCGACCGGCAGCGCCTCGACCATCGCGGCCAGGGCGTCGACGAACTCGCCGTACCGCGCGCGCGGGACGAGGATTCTCGTCTGGGCGACGCAGGCCTGCCCGCTGTTCATCAGGCCGGCGATCTCCACGCCCGCGGCCACGGCGGCGGGGTCGGCGTCGTCGAGCACGACCGCGGCGGACTTGCCGCCGAGCTCGAGGCTGACCCGCTTGAGGTTCGACCCGCAGGACGCGGCCACCAGGCGACCGGCCGCGGTGGACCCGGTGAAGGACACCTTGTCCACACCCGGGTGCGCCACGAGGTACTCGCCGATCTCCCGGTCACCGGGCAGCACGCTGACGACGCCCTGCGGCAGCCCGGCCTCGGCGAGGCTCTCGGCCAGCGCGTAGGCGTCGAGAGGCGTCTCCGGCGACGGCTTCAGGACGACCGAGCACCCGGCGAGCAGAGCCGGCACCAGCTTCCCGATGGTCAGGAACAGTGGCATGTTCCACGGGACGATGGCGGCGACGACCCCGATCGGCTCCTTGCGCAGCAGAACGTCCTGCCCGTAGAAGCCCTTGCGCGGCTCCTCCCACGCCAGGTTCTCCGCGATGTCGGCGAACGCGCCCATCATCAGCAGCGGCAGCGTCACATGCGACAGCTTGGCGAACGAGATCGGCGCGCCCATCTCGGCGCTGATCAGATCGGAGAGCTCCTTGCGCCGCGGCTTGAGCAGCGCGCCCAGCCGCCGGATGACCGCGACCCGCTCGGCCGGGTCGAGACGCGGCCACGGCCCCTCGTCGAACGCGGTACGGGCGGCGGCCACCGCCCGGTCCACATCCTCGGTGCCGGGCGCGGCGACGCGAGCGATGACCTGCTCGCTGTGCGGCGAGACCACCTCGATCGTGCGCGTGCCGCTGGGCGCGACCCATTCGCCCCCGATGAACAGACGATCTTGTTCCTGCATGAGTCCCTCCGGACACGGCCCGCGACGATGTGACGATCAGCTGTGGTCTGACAGATTCAGGCATGGTGACGAACCCCGGGCCGGCGGGCCGGAATTCCCGCACGACGGAGCACCGCGCCGCCCGGCGCACCACGGCACCCGGGTGGCCGGGGCAGCCGACGCACCCCGCCGGCCGGCGAGCGGTGAGACGGCTGTGCGCGGCCCGCGGCGACTCCCGCGGGCGATCGAACTCACGAGCCGGGGCCGCCGCGGTCGACGACACAGGTGCGGGCCCGAGCCCCGCGGCCGTCGACAGTTGCGGTCGTCATACGACAACACTAACGTTGGCGCCTAAATCGAACAACCGGATCCAGCACGCCCCAGGGGCGGGAATGTGATCCACTCGGCGCATATTTCAGCCGTGCCCGCCCGGCCACGCGAGCATGACTGATCATCATCCCCGGTCCCGCCCGACACCGACCCGAAGATCGAACTCAGCGTAGCGCCAAGAACACCGGCCGCGAATACCCCGGGGCGGGAGCCGACACGCGCGAACACCGGCTTCCCGGCGCTTCACCCGCGTCACGGAACCCTTCACCAGGTGCTGCCACCGCTGCCCCACGGGCACCCGACCCGAATAGGAGACCTCCGACCGCCGGCGGCGGGCGTGAAATCCGGCGGCCAGCCGGAACAGCGACCTTTCCACGTCGACTTCGGCAACACATTCCAGAAAAACGCCCGACGCCACCGGCACGGAGTTCACGCGGTGACTCCAGGCCTTTCCCAGGAATATCTCAGACCGTTCCGCCGGCCGGACCGGCCGGCCCTGGGCCGGGGCTGCCGGAAGACACCGACGGCGACTGCGGGGCGATTGGCGGCACTCCGTGTACAGCGCACGGCTGACATCGAATTCACGGACATAGGAGGCAGTTATGCCCGGAAAAGCGGAAGAACCGAAGGTCACCCGGCCGCGCGCCCGCCGCTCGGAACTGGCGACCCCGGCCAGCAGTGAGCGGATGTGTGAGAAGGCCGCCGGTTCCGGAGCGGACCTCGTCTTCCTCGACCTGGAGGACGCGTGCGCGCCGTCAGCCAAGGAGGCCGCCCGCGGCATCGCCGTCGCCGCGCTCACCGACCTGGACTGGGGACACACCGTCCGCGCCGTCCGGGTGAACGGCCTGGACACACCCTGGTGCCACGACGACATCATCGAAGTCGTCACCGGGGCGGGTGCGTCGCTCGACGTGCTCATCGTTCCCAAGGCCCGCTCGGCGCGTGACGTCTGGTGGGTCGACGTGTTGCTGACCCAGCTCGAGACGAAGCTCGGACTGACCCGGCGGATCGGGCTGGAAGTACTGATCGAGGAGGCGGAGGGCCTGTCCAACGCCGCCGAGATCGCCCGGTCCAGCAGCCGGCTGGAGGCGATAATCTTCGGCGCCGGCGACCTCTCGGCGTCGCTGCGCGCCCGGGTGGACGGCAACTTCGACCCCGTCGGGGAGTACCCGGGCGACTTCTGGCACTTCGCGCGTGTCCAGGTGCTGTCGGCGGCGCGCGGGGCGGGCATCGACGCGATCGACGCGCCGTACCCCGCCTACAAGGACGTCGACGGGTACCGTCGGTCGGCCACCCACGCGAGCCTGCTCGGCTTCGACGGGAAATGGGCCATCCACCCGGCTCAGGTGCCCATCGCCAACGAGGTGTTCGCGCCGACCGAGCAGGAGGTGGCCGAGGCGCACGAGGCGATGAAGATCTACCGCGAGTCCGAGGCGGAGGGGGTCGGCGCGATCGGCCGCGACGGCCGGCTCGTCGACGCCGCCCACATGCGTCTCGCCGAGAACGTCCTGCACAAGGCCGCCCTCGCCAGCGGAACCGCCCCGGCGAACTAGCCGCCCCGCCCAGCTGAGCCGTCTCTGGCGGCGGGCTACCTCACCGACGGTCGGCGCCGCCCTCACCCACGGTCGGCGCCGCCCTCACCGGTGGGTGGGGCGGCTGCCCCGTCCGCACGGAAACGTGCATGCCGAAAACCGCGCGGAGGTTTTACCGGAGTTACCCCGCGCGGTTGACCGGACATCACCGGCCTCTTCCCTCATGCCGCCCGGCTATTCGAGCGGCATCTTTACCTCCGCGACATGATGTGTAGACTGACGGCCATGGGTGAGCGTTTATCAGATTCCATTCCGGCGCGACGCCTCGACGGGAAGGTCGCGGTGGTCACCGGTGCGGGTTCCGGCATAGGCCGGGCCGCCGCCCTGCTGTTCGCGCGCGAGGGAGCGAGGGTGGTCTGCGCCGACCTCAGCGGCCGGGAGAAGGAAACCTCGACCATCATCGGTGAAGGCGCCGTTCCGGTACATGTCGACGTCACATCATCGGCCGATGTGCAGAATATGATCGACACCGCCGTGCAGGAGTTCGGGCGGCTCGACGTGCTGTTCAACAACGCCGGCGGCGGCGGCCCACGCAAACCGATCACCGAGTTCGACGAGGAGACCTTCGACAAGCTGATCGCGGTCAACCTCAAGGGCGTTTTCCTCGGAATGAAGTACGGAATCGCCGCCATGCTGCGCGGCGACGGCGGTTCAGTCATCAACACCGCCTCGGCCGCCGGTCTCGTCGGCTGGAAGGACCAGGCCATATATTCGGCGGCAAAAGGCGGGGTCGTCCAGATGACCAAGTCCGCGGCGCTGGACTTCGCCGAGTCCGGCGTTCGGGTCAACGCCATCTGCCCGGGCATGACGTGGACGGGTCTGGCGCACGCGGCCGACGACTCCGAGCCCCCCGTCGCCAACCTGCCCCAGCCGATGCGGCGCTGGGGCCGGCCACAGGAGCTGGCGGCGGCCGCGCTGTTCCTCGCCAGTGACGAGTCCTCGTTCGTCACCGGCACCGCCATCCCGGTGGACGGCGGGTACGTGGCCCGTTGAGTCGCGGGGGGGG
>NZ_CASGGV010000027.1:0-16069 GCF_949319125.1 Frankia sp. Hr75.2
CACGGCATCCTCACCTGTGACTTCTTCACCGTCGACACCGTCTGTGCTGAGCAAGCTGTACGCGCTGTTCTTCAGCGAAGTCGAATCCCGCCGGGTGCATCTCGCCGGTGTGACCCGCCACCCGACGAACAGCCGGGTCAGGCAGCAAACCCGTAACCTGCCCATAGCTCTGGGCGAGCGGGCCGCACGGTTCCGGTTCCTCATCCGTGACCGTGATACGACGTTCACCGCCGCCTTCGACACCGTCTTCACCAACGACAACATCACCATCGTGCGGACACCCGTACGGACCCCGGTCGCGAATGCTTTCGCGGAACGCCGGGTCGGTACCGTCCGCCGCGAATGCCTCGACCACCTCCTCATCCTCGGCGAACGACACACCACCGCCGTCCTCACCGACTACGTCGACCACTACAACCAGCACCGACCCCACCGGTCACTCCAACAACAGGCACCGCTCAGCACCGGCACCGACCCACCGCCCGAGCCCGGCACCTCGACCGTCCGACATGATCGGCTCGGCGGGCTCATCCACGAATACCGGCAGACCGCATGACCCGACCCCAGTTTCCGGCACCCACACGTCGATGCAGGCTTTGCTGACTGTCGGCCACCGTGTCCGAAAACAGACCGCCGAGCTCCTTCCGGCGAGCCGATTTCGTCGGTGCGGAGTCGACTCGCGGCGTCGTCCTCACGATTTCTCGGACCCGGCATCTCGACCGAGTCGATCAAATGTGCGGATCTGCGTTGCCGTGGTACGGTCGAGATCAGGCCGGTCATTTACGAATGTCGCCGCTCGAGCGATGTCGTCACCGGTCGTGGCCGGCCGGCGTCTTCATCGCCGGGGTTAGGTGGCCGTCATGGCGGCAGGCCAGATGATTTCTTTCCTCGATCGTGCCGATTTCGCGCGTTTTGACGACGACGGCGGCGCACCAACCCGGCTTCGCGTGGCCTCGGCGGACGCCTGTCCCGAAGCTCCCACCGGTGACCGTGGGCTACGGCTTTCCCTCGCTCCCGCCGGCGGCCGCGGTTCCTTTGACGGAGTCTGGTGGCCACACGGCCGGCGGCTGGACCGTGAGGCTCCAGCGCTCGTCGCGGCGCTGTCCGCCGCCGGTCACCCGATCAGTCGACTGTCGGTCAACGGTGACATCTGGACCGGTATCCCCCGCCGGTTCCCCCAGTCGACCCGCCCACCGGTGCGGATCAGCTGGTTCCGCACCCTCGATCCGCACACGGTCACCCTGGACGGCGGCAACCGCCCCAGGTTCTTTCTCCTCGTGATCCCGCCCGACACGGCCGCGGACGTGGCAGCCGATGTCCTCCGGATGGCCGCGGCCGGCGGACTGTCCGGGCCGTCCGGCCAGATCCTGCGCCACGCGGGCGCCGTGCCGCTCGGCGCCCGGTCCGGAGCGCCGTGAGGATCGCGATACTCGCGCCGGTCGCGTGGCGCACTCCGCCCCGGCACTACGGCCCCTGGGAGCAGGTCGCCAGCACCATCGCGGAGGGCCTGCTCGGGCACGGGGTGGACGTGACGCTGTTCGCGACGCTGGATTCGGTGACGGGCGGCGAGCTGGACGGCGTGTGCCCGCACGGGTACGCCGAGGACCCGTCCCTCGACGGCCGGGTATGGGAGGCCCTCCACGTGGCCCACGCGCTGGCCCGCTCCAGCGAGTTCGACCTCGTGCACAACCATCTCGACTGGCTGCCCCTCGCGTTCGCGCCGAGCTTCCAGGCCCCCATGGTCACGACGATCCACGGTTTCTCCGATCCGCGGATCGTCCCCGCCTACGCGCGGGCGGCCTCGGCATACGTGTCGATCTCGGACGCCGACCGCAGCCCCGAGCTGAAGTACGTCTCGACTGTTCACCACGGCGTCGACCTGGACGAGCTCCCGTTCTCGGCAGCGGGCGGAGACGACCTGGTCGTGCTCGGCCGGGTCCATCCCGACAAGGGCACCGCGGTCGCCGTCGATATCGCCCGCCACGCGGGGCGGCGCCTGGTGATCTGCGGAATCGTCCAGGACGAGCGGTACTTCGCCGAGCAGGTGCTCCCGCACGTCGACGGGGACCGGGTCCGTTACCTCGGCTCGGTAGAACCGGCCCAGCGGGCCGAGGTCCTGGGCTCAGCCGCGGCGCTGTTGCATCCGATCGCGTTCGATGAGCCGTTCGGGCTGGCCGTCGTCGAGGCGATGGCCTGCGGCACGCCGGTCGTCGCCTACCCACGCGGAGCGATGCCGGAGGTGGTCGACGAGGGGGTGACCGGCTTCCTGGTGGACGGGCCGGTGGCCGCGGCGGCCGCGGTGGATCGCGCCGCAGCCCTTGACCGCGCCGCCTGCCGGGCCATGGCACGGCGGAGGTTCTCCACCGCGCGCATGGTCGCCGACTATCTCGCCGTCTACGCGAGCGTTCTCGCCGACCCTGTCTTCTGATCCCGCCGCCCCCGCGGGCTGGTCACCCGGCGGGAACCATGCGTGCGAGGAGCCGGTCGACGGGCACGCTGGCCATCCCGATCCGGGTGTCGCCGATCCCGTACGGCAGCCACAGCAGACCGTGGTGGATCAGGCTGCCGCAGGAGTAGACGACGTTGGGGACATAGCCCGCGCTCTCCTGCCCGGTCGGGGCGAGCAGTGGTTCGGGCAGCGCCGCGACCACCCTTCCCGGGTCCTCGAGATCAAGCAGGATCGCGCCGATGGTGTACGTCCGCATCGGCCCGACGCCGTGGGTGAGCGTGAGCCAGCCCGCGGACGTCTCGACCGGGGAGCCGCAGTTGCCCACCTGGAGCAGTTCGAAGGCGACCCGTGGTCCGTGGAGCGGACGCGCCGGCCCCCACACCTGGCCGTCGTCCGATGCGGTCAGACCGGTGGACTCGCCGTCGGAGCGACAGAGCGCGAGGTGGCGACCGTCGACCAGCCGGGGGAACAGCGCCATGCCCTTGTTGCGGGCGGCCGGGCCGGTGAGCGGTGCGGTGGTGAAGGCCCGCAGGTCGGGGCTGGTGAGTAGGCGCGGGGAGATGTCCGTGCCGTCGAAGGCGGTGTAGGTGGCCCGGTAGTCCGCGGTCCCGTCCGGCGCGGTGAACCGGACGAATCGCGCGTCCTCCATGCCGTTGCTCTCGCTGGTGACGGTGGGCCACAGCACCCGTTGTGGCAGGGCGCTGTCGGGTGGGAACTCGACCCGCCGCAATGATCCGGCGATCGAGCGGATCCCGGCGAGGATCCCGGGTGCCTGGGGGCGGCGGAGCAGGTCGGGGGGAACCGCGGCGAAGGCACGGGAGAGATCGGGGTCGGGTTCACTGCCGGGCCGCCGTGGGTCCAGGCTCTGGAGGACGGCACGGGTGACCTCGTCGTCGAGCCCGTGCTCGGTGAGCACGGCGCGCAGCCGGGCGGCCTCCCACTCGACGGGTACGGCGACGCCGGTGGTGAGTGGGCCGGTCCGCGGCTCCAGGCGCACCGCCGGGCCCGGACCGATCACTGCGACGGCGAAGCCGATCGAGGACAGATGGCCCTCCCCGACGGCGCGCAGGCTCAACGCCAGTCGCAGCGTGCCGGACGGCAGCCCGGTCTGGTCGGGGTGCGGCACCGCCGAGGGGTTGGTGACGGCCGCGCCCTCCACCGCGTACTCGGCGGTGAAGCACGCGCCGAGCAGCAGGGTGCGCGCCGCGGAGAGCTCCGTGGGTACCAGCACCCGGGGAGCCACCACCGCGGCGTGCCGCGCGAGGATGCCCCGGTAATCCCGGTGGCGCGGCTCGAACCGTTCGAGGAGGTCGGCGACCAGGCTGTCGACCTCCCGCTCGGGCAGGGCGAGCGCCCGGGCCACGATGCCGGCGGCCCGGGAGTGCGGCTGGCTGCCCTCCTCACCGGGCAGGAAGAGCTTCGCGATGACCCGGTCGCTGTTCGGGGAGAGCCCCAGCGGGTGCCGCGTGACCAGGTCGTTCCGGGCCGACCCGGCAGCTGTGGTCCGGGTGCTGCCGATCAAGGCGTCGATGCCAGGAGGCGGCGGGCATGCTGGGTCGTGGAGAGCAGGGCGAGCGTCGATTCGGCGCCCTGGTTGAGGTTGCGGCCGCCGGGCTCGAGGCCGTCGTAACAGCCGCCGGTGTCGGGGTTGAGTAACGCCATCGAGCTGTCGTTGTCCCCGAGGAACCACCCGTGGGCGCGGCCGAGGCCGGTCAGCCACCTTTTCCGTCCGGTCGCCGCGTGGGCGCGGGCGCAGGCGTCCGCGATCGCCGCGGCCTCGATGGGCTGCTGGTCGAAACCGGGCCCGGGATCTCCCCCCGGCCGGCGACCGCCGACCGGGGTCGGTGACAGATTCCCGTCACGGGTCTCCACCTGGAGCAGCCACGCCAACAGCCGCAGACCGTCCGCGAGCACCACCTTGTCGGGCAGGCACATGCCGGCGAGGATCAGTGCCTCCGGGACGGCCCCGTTGGCGTAGCGCAGGGTGGGCTCCGGCCACGGCCAGCCCGGGTTGGCGCCGACCGGTCCGATCACCTCGACGGCGGCGGTGAGCAGCGCGCGCGCCGGCTCGTCGTCCGGATGGGCGAGCAGCACCTCTCCGGCACCGAGCGCCGCGAACGTCATGGCCCGCGGCCAGGGCGAGCGGCGCCCCGCACTGGCTAGGAAGCCGGCCCGCGCCGAGGCCCGCAATCGCCGCGTCGGCGCGGAGGCGGCCGCGGTGCCCAGCCCCCACAGCGCCCGGCCCCAGCAGTCACCGAGGCCGGGATCGTCCCGCCACCGCCCGTCGCTGTCCCGCCGGTTGCGGACGGCGCCGTCCACCGCCTGCGCGGCCAGCACGAAGGCGAGGTAGCGCTCCAACAGCCGCACCAGGTCCACCCCGGGCGACGGCTCGCGGGTGAGGACGACCAGGCCGCGCGCGACGTCGTCCACGCAGTAGCCGTGCTCCCGGCGTGGCACCGAACCGAGGGCGTGCTCGAACAGTCCGATGCCGTCGGTGAGCCGGAACAGGTGATCGAACGAGATCGCGGAGCTCACCGGGCCACCGGCACGGGCGCGGTCGACGGCCGGCTCCCGGTGCGGGCGACCAGTCCGGCGGCCAGCCGCCGGTAGCGGCCGGCGACCGCCGGCCACAGCAGGTCGGGGGCCTGCGCGGCTGCGGCGCTGGCCAGGCCGGCGCTCACCGTCTCGTCTGTCGTTATGCGGCGCACCGCGGCAGCGATGGCCGCCGGGTCCCGGTGCGGCACGAGCAGTCCGCTGCCGTCGCCGAGGAGCTCGACCGCGTGCGGGAACCGGGTGGCGACGATCGGCCGCAGCGCGGCGACCGCCTCGATGAGGACACCGGAGGTCACCTGGTCGACCGAGTCGTACGGCAACAGGACGACGTCGGCCTGGCGCACGAGCCCCGCGAGGGACACCGGATCCAGGTAGCGATCATCGAAGCTGACCGAGCCGGTCAGGCCGAGGCCGCGGATCCGGGCGGCCAGCCCCTCCCGGTACGCCTCGCCCTCCCTGGCGAGGACCTTCGGATGGGTCTGGCCCGCGATGACGTAGTGCGGGGCGGGATCGAGGTCGGCGAGGTCCGCCATCGCGGCGATGCCCCACTCGATGCCCTTCCCGGGCCCGATCAGACCCCAGGTGAGGATGATCGGCCCGCCGCTGTGCTCCGTGGGCGCCCGGCGGTTGTCCGCCGCGCCGTGCGGGATGACCACCACCCGTCGTGGATGGACCTGGAAACCCTCGACGAGCCGGACCCGCGCGGTCTCGGTCATCACGACCAACGCGTCCGCCGACGCGACCACGGACTCCAGGACGTGCCGCTGGTGCGGGGTCGGTTTCACCAGCACGGTGTGCAGGACGACGATAACCGGAACGTCGAGAGCGTCGAGCACCGCGAGCACCTCGTCGCCGTCCGGACCTCCGTACACGCCGTACTCGTGCTGCACCACGGCGACGTCGAAGCCGTTCAGCAGCCGTGCCGCCGCACGCGGACCGCCCGGCGTGCCGGCGACGAGATCTCCGACCAGAACCGGCCGGCTGGTCCGACCGGATCGACCCGGTGGTCGGGTCAGCGGTGCGGCCGGCTCGGCTGTGGCACCGGCTCGGTCGGTGGCGTCCAGGAGGCGCACCACCCCACTGGACGCACCGGGCGTTGGACTGTTCAGCTCGTCGAACAGGGCGGCAGCGAAGGTCGCGAGACCGCACTGGGTGGGCGGATAGGTGCTGAGGAAGCCATAACGCAGGGGCACGAGCTGATTCCTCCCAGGCTTGAGCCGTGTGGAGGAGTGCCGGCCGCCAGCGGGGCCCAAAACGAACATGATGATCGGGTCATGACCCGGGCACCCGTCGCGCCGGAGGTTGACACTCAACCTTGTCGAGTGTTAACCCACTTATAGTCTTCGGGAATATCGAAAGCAACCGGGGAACCGGCCGGCACCACTCGCTGTCGAGTCTGGACACTTTCGGCGGCCCGTCGTCCGCCGCCCTGGCCGGGGCCCTTCACCCGGTCGGCGTGCCACGGCGCGTGAACGGCCGCCGTGGTCGCCGCCAGGCCCGCAGCCTCGAACGGACCGTTTTCATCGCCACGGACGAGATATCCGGGAAGTGGATTGCGAGGATGGCAATATCGTCCTGGGGCGGCCCGTCGGCAAAATCAAGCACCGCCGCCTCGATCGTCGCGGTGAGGCGGCCGGCGGCCGGATCGGTGGCCGCGAACAGCGCCCGCAGCCGATCATCGCCGTACTGGTCGTTCCCACGGCGGGCCTCGGTGACGCCGTCCGTGTAGAGCAGGATGGTGTCACCGGGACCGAATCTCGGCCGGCTGGTGGTGAGCTCCGGGTCCTCGAAGACGCCGAGCACCAGGCCGTGGGAGCCGATGGGGGTCACCGTGCCGTCGCGCCCGCGGAGCAGAACCGGAGTGTGCCCGGCTGAACAGAGGGCCAGGGTCCGATTTCGCCGGGACCGGTCCACGGCCATGTATGCGACGGTGAGGAACCGCTCACTGTCGGGATGTTGGGTGAGTAGTGCCCGGTTGAGCTGGTTCAGAATGGCGGCCGGATCACGGGTGCGACTCGCCGCCGCCCGGATGGTGTAGTGCGCCAGCGCGGTCACCTTGGCCGCCTCGACACCCTTGCCGGCAACATCGCCCAGAACCACGCCGAAACTTGCACGGCCGGTCTGGAAAACGTCGAAGAAATCGCCCAGGACCTCGGCGCCTTCGCCCGCCGGGCGGTAACGGGCCGAGACCTCCAGGCCGGGGATCTCCGGAACCTCCGGGGGGAGGAGACTCTGCTGGAGAGTCCGGGCCAGCGCGGTCGCCGCCGCCGCCACGTGACGCAGCGCGATCTCGCCCGAAACGGCCTGGGCGAGGGTCTCCAGCAGTTCGAGGTCGCGGGCCGTCCAGAGCCGGGGGCGGACGTCTGCCGCCCCGAAGGCACCGAGCGTGCGGCCGCTCGGATCGCGGAGCGGGAAGCTGGCCCATGCCCTGATACCGGCCGACCGGACGAACGAATCACCCCGGACGCGATCGTCGCGGCCGGCGTCGGGCACGACCAGCGGCCGACCCGTGCCGATCGCCAGGCGGCAGAGGCTGTCTGCCGCTGCGATCTGCCAACCGGTGAGGTCGCCCGCCGCCGTACCCGCACGGGACTTCCAGTAGGAACGCCCGTCGTCCATCGCCATGACGAAGGTGAACGGGGCGCCGAGCATGACTGCCGCCAGGCGGGTCAGCCGGTCGAAGGGCTCCTCCGGCTCGGCGCGGAGCAACACCGAGGCGGCCTCGTCGGAGCCCGCGTCACGTGCCGGCCCGGTCCCTTCCGGCGCCGACGCATTGTCCACCTCGCAAGCCTAACCGCACTAACCGCACGATTCTG
This sequence comes from Frankia sp. Hr75.2, assembly GCF_949319125.1. Classification (NCBI taxonomy): domain Bacteria; kingdom Bacillati; phylum Actinomycetota; class Actinomycetes; order Frankiales; family Frankiaceae; genus Frankia; species Frankia sp. Hr75.2. The sequence continues at coordinate 7,819 of NZ_CASGGV010000027.1, forward strand.
CTCCACGGCAAAAAGTCGGTGGCTTCATGGCCTACACCAGCTGCCGCAAACCGTCCGTCAGCCGCATCAGGCACCGCACCGTGCCGCCTCCGTGCGGTCGCCGACGACCGTCGGCCGGGAGGACTGGGCGGACCGGCGCCGCCGGGTGATCTCCTCGACGTTGCGGTGTGGACGTCCTTGCCGCGCGGCTGCCTGGCCATCGTCGAAACTCTGCCGGATCACGTCGAGAGTCAGGTTTCGATCAGTGTCGTTCAGGCCCGTGGTCAGAGCCTCGAAAATCGTCACATCGTTGCTTCCAGCTCATGACGCACTATCCAGTCGTATGGGTGCCTGCCCAATTTTCCGGACAGCAACCCAATTTCCGCATGTTCACCGGTCTGGTGACGAGCCACACCCGTGGCAGGGCAAACTCGGATGCGCCGGTTCGCGCGGCCGGGCCATGACACTGGTCGAGATCTCGGGGAGAAGACGTTCCATGATCCGCTCGCGGGGCTGACGAATGGGCGGGCTTCGGGCGTAGGCGGAGGTCGCGCAGCAGGCAGACCTCGGAGAGATGGTGGATCAGCTCGCGGTGGATGTGCAGCACCAGATCGGCCATCGGAGCATCGGGGAAGGGCTCCGTCGCGCCGATCAGGACCCTGTGGGGTGCCAGAAGTCGGCTTGGGCCTGTGACCTGGGATGATGCGGCGGAGCGGGCTGCCGGCATGATGGTCAGCTATGTCCATCCGCCTGCTCTATCTGATCTTCGTGCGGGTGGGCGGCTGGCTGGTCCTCTTCGGTCGTTCGTCGGCGTCGAAGGACATCGAGCTGCTCGTGTTGCGGCACGAGGTCGCGGTGCTGCGCCGTACCCAGCCCAAGCCGCGGTGGTACTAGGCAGACCGGGCGGTGCTCGCCGCACTGATCCGACTCCTGCCCAAGACGTTGCGAGCCCACCGGCTGATCACCCCTGGCACCGTCCTGCGGTGGCACCACCGTCTGATCACAAAGACGTGGACCTACCCGCAGCGGACGGGCCGACCTCCGGTCAGCACGGAGATCGCCATCCTCATCGAGCGGCTCGCGACCGAGAACACGACATGGGGCTACCGGCGGATCCAAGGGGAGCTCCTCACACTCGCCCACCAGGTCAGCGCGTCCACGATCCGCCGGATCCTGAAGACCCTCGGTCTGCCGCCGGCGCCCCAGCGGCAGACCGACACGACGTGGCGGCAATTCCTGCGCACCCAGGCCTCGACCATGATGGCAGTCGATTTCTTCCATGTGGACTGCGCCGTGACGCTGCGGCGCCTGTACTGCTTCTTCGTCCTGGAAGTCGGCTCCCGCACCGTCCACATCCTCGGGGTCGCCGCTCACCCGGACGGACCGTGGACCACCCAACAAGCCCGGAACCTCCTCATGGACCTCGGCGACCGGATGGCCGACTTCCAATTTCTGGTTCGTGACCGCGCCGGCCAGTTCACCGCCTCCTTCGACGCGGTCCTCGCCGACGCCGGCATCACCACAGTCAAAATCCCACCCCGGACGCCGCGAGCGAACGCCTACGCAGAACGGTTCGTCCGCACCGTCCGGACCGAAGTCACCGACCGGATGCTGATCTTCGGCGAACGGCATCTGCGCACCGTTCTGGCCGAGTACGCCGCCCTCTACAACGGACGGCGACCCCACCGCAGCCGCGCCCTTCAACCGCCCCGGCCCGACCATCCCGTCGCCGACCTGACGAAGGAACGGATCCGTGCCAACCCGTCCTCGACGGCTTGATCAACGAGTACGAACGGGCCACCTAAAACCCCAGGTCAGGGCCGGTGACCGAGTTCTGGCGCCCCACACGACCGGATCCACATCGGCACCTTCACCGGCCCCACCGGCACCTTCCAGCAGGTCACTGAACTGACCAAGCCCGCCCGCAACCTGCTTGCGGCCCTGAACATCGACCCGTCACGGACGATCAACCAGCTCAGCACACCAGAACCCTGACCAGACCCGCCCCGGATCTCACTGAAGCCTAGAGAAACGGCCCGCAGCGGCACATCGGCATGTCCGCCCAGGTCACAGCCATGATCGCTACTCTAGCCGAACCGAATTACGCGGAACCCAAGACAGTGGGCACCCCAAAAATCCCGCCGGTTACATACGCGATCTACCGGCTACCAAAAGCCCAGGTCACGAGGCGTTGTCTGGGAGCCGATCAAAAGAACGCCGGGCCATCCCGCCGGATTGCGCGTCGGCCGCACTTGACACCCTCCCGACCCGTAACTACGGTAAGCACTTATTGAACGTCATGTCTCACATAGCGCACAGGAGATGATCCTGGTCTCCAGTCATCACGCTCGGGTGGACGTCGTTGCCGACGGCCAGACACGGGTGGATCGTCGTCGCCGCCGTCGCGAAAACAACTAGCCCCACCGTTTTCGTGGGTGAGGTCTTGTCCCGTCGCTGCCGGCCCGCCGTGCTCGAAACGAAAGTCGGTTCCCCGGGCGTCCGAGGTCAGCCGTCTGAGGACAAGAATCCACCGCGCCCCGACGACCGATGCGGCTCGCCTTTCTGGAGGGAGTCGTACGTGGAAGCTGTGCGCGGCCGTGAGACCAACCGTCCAGCTTGCTGAGCCGGAAGAGGCACACCTGGAATCAGCAGATCGTTCGGTCGGGCCCCGCACTCACACGTGGGGCGGCCGCCTGCCCGCCCGCTGCAGGGGAGTGGAGCCGTAGTGACCAGCGAAGCACCGATCCAAGCCGCGCCCTTTCCCGGCCCGCGAAGGCGCCAGAGCGTGGCGCAGTTGTTCACCGAGGCAAGGGCCCGCGTGGAATCAGCGCACCGGGCCGTGATCGAGGTGTTGCCGGCCGAGATCCGGCACGTGGCGGGTTACCACATCGGCTGGTGGGACGCCGCCGGCCGGCCCTCCGACCGCATGGGCAAGGCGGTGCGTCCCACCTTGACGCTCGCGAGTGCCCGCGCCGCCGGGCCAATCTCGAACGCCGCGGAGGCGGGCCGCGCGGCGGTGGCGGCGGCCGTGGCGGTGGAGCTTGTGCACGACTTCTCGCTGCTGCACGACGACGTGATGGACAAAGACCTCAGCCGGCGCCATCGAACGTCTGCCTGGGCGGTGTTCGGCACGTCTCGGGCGATCCTGGTCGGCGACGTGCTCCTGGCTGCTGCCCTGCAGGTGATGGCGGCCGACGGTACGGCCGGCGCACGGGGCATGGCCGTGCTGACCGCGGCCGTGCAGGACCTGGCCGCCGGCCAGTCGGCCGATCTGACGTTTGGCGAGCGCGGGGAGGTGTCCCTGCTCGAGTGTCTGGCCATGGCCGAGGGGAAGACCGGCGCCCTGCTGGGGGCGGCCTGCCAGCTCGGGGCGATGGCAGCTGGCGCCAATGACGATGTCGCCGCCTGCTACCGCGACTTTGGGCGCCAACTCGGCCTGGCCTTCCAGCTGGTCGATGACGCCCTGGGAATCTGGGGCGATCCGAAGGTGACCGGCAAACCGGTCGGCTCCGACCTGCGCGCCCGCAAGAAATCCCTTCCCGTCGTCGCCGCCCTCGCCTCAGGCACGGCCGCCGGCAAACATTTGGCCTGGCTGTACCGGCGGGAGGAGGCGCTGGACCAGCAGGCTGTCGCCCACGCCACACGCCTGATCGAGCAGGCCGGTGGCCGGGACTGGACGGCCGCCGAAACGCGGCGCCGGACCGAGGCGGCGCTGGCCGCACTGGAGCGGGCCGCACCGGATCCGGCCGCCGAAAGCGATCTGCGGACCCTGGCCATCTTGATGACCAGCCGGGACCACTGACATTCGCGCTCGGCCGCGCCATTTGCTGGACCGTCCACGGACCGCCTCAGTCGCCGCCATCGTCCACGCATTCGCCACTGTCGACCCATCGGTCGACGAAGCCCCCAACACGCGGAGGTACGTCCGTGAACGACCTCGGTTCCGTCCCGCTGGCACCCGGCGCGTGGCCAGCGCTCGGTCACCTGGCCGTATTGGCCCGCGACCCGCTGGCGTTCTTGTCATCACTGCCGGCGCACGGCGACCTGTTGCGGATTCGGCTGGGCCCGGTGTCGGCCGTGGTGGTATGCGACCCCGAGCTGACCCGCACAGTCCTGATCGAGGACCGGACCTTTGACAAGGGCGGCCCGTTGTTCGACCGGGCTCGGGAAATCGCGGGCAACGGCCTGGTCACCTGCCTGCACGACGAACATCGTCGCCAGCGGCGGCTGGCTCAGCCGGCTTTTCACCGGTCCCGCCTTCCCGGCTATGCGGACGTCATGACCGATAAGATTATCCAGACGACCGGTCGCTGGCGCGAAGGCCAAATCGTCGATGTACCGGCCGCGATGATGGACATCACCGCCACCGTGACGATGTCCACGCTGTTCTCGGCCAAACTTGCCGGTCAGATTCACAGCGAAATGCTCGAGGACGTCAGGACCATCATCGACAATATTCTGTGGCGCATGATCATGCCACCGCCGCTGGACCGGCTTCCCACCCGCGGTAACATCGGCTACTGGCGGTCCCGGAACCGGCTGCGCCGCACCATCGACGCCCTGATCGCCGAACGCCGCGCCGACGGCACGGATCACGGGGATCTGTTGTCCGCGCTGCTCGCCGCCCGCGACGTCGAGAACAGCAGCGAGGGCCTCACCGACGCAGAAGTCAGCAACATGCTCATCACCTTCAGCATCGGCGGGATAGAAACCACCGCCACCACACTGGCCTGGGCCCTGCATCTGATCAGTCAGAACCCACTGGCCGAGAAACGTCTGCACGACGAGGTGGACACCGTACTCGCCGGCCGGCCCGCCAGGTATCCCGACGTACCGAAACTCGAATACACCCAGCGGGTCATCACCGAGACGCTTCGCCTGTTCTCGCCCATTCAGCTCATCACCCGTAGGGTCACGACCGACACCCGGCTCGGCGGCCACGTCCTGCCAGCCGGGACCCCGGTCGTTTACAGCCCGCATGTGATCCACCACCGCGCCGACTTCTATCCCGATCCCGAAGCCTTTGACCCGGACCGATGGAGCCCGCTCGCGACCCCGCCGCCGCCGAACACCTACATCCCGTTCGGAGGAGGCGCCCGGAAATGCATCGGCGACACCTTCGGCGTCACCGAGGCGACGCTTGCGCTGGCCACCATCGCCACCCGGTGGCGCCTGAGCGGTGAACCCGGCCAGGTTGTCCGCCCCGCCCGGGCCGTCGCCCCGCGGCCACACAAGCTGCGTATGCGCACGACCTCCCGAGTCCCCGGCCGAGCCGTGGGGCGACGCGGTGGCGCGCCTGGTCCCGTAGAACCCGCAGAACCGTCATCGCGAATGCCAGCCAGAGGAGATTGATCGACGTGCCCGCCGCCGTCAGGCCGACCATCAATTTCGATTTTCCCTTTCCACACGCGCTCAGCCCGGACCACGCCGCCGCTTCCGCCGAGTGCGCCCGATGGGCGCGGGAGATGGGCTTGGTCACCTCCGATTTCGCCATGGAGCGGCTCGCTCAGTGGAACCTCGGCCGCATGCTCGCCAACTGCGTGCCCACGGCCCGCGGTGATGCACTCGACGTCATCACCAAATGGAACGCGTGGGGATTCCTGTACGACGACCAGTTCAACGGCCCGCTCGGCACCCGTCTGGATCTCGCGGTGCGGGTCACCGAAAGAATGATCGCGGCCCTGCACGGTGAGACGAGCCCCGGTCATTCCGCCGAGCGCGCGCTGACCGACATCCTGGACGAGCTGGCGCGACGCCGATCCCGGACATGGATGGCGCGATTCCGCGACCACAATCAGCAGTTCCTGGTCAGCCTACTGCGTGAGGTTACCTTTCGCGTGGACCGCCGTCTGGTCAGCCACCGCCAGGCCCTGGAGTTGCGTCGCGGCGCCGTCGCGATGGAGCCCCTCATCGACCTGATCGAGGTCGCCGAGGACTGCGAGATACCAGGTTCGCTGATCGCGACGCCGCAACTACAGGAGATGCGACGCATCGTCGGAGATCTCGCCATCTACCAGAACGACTTCTTCTCTCTACCCAAGGACCGCCGCCAGCCGGAAGTCAACACCATCATCGCTCTGGAGCAGGAGGGCCTCACCAAGCAGCAGGCGCTGGCCCGGATCGAGACGACCGTCAACGAGGAGGTCACGCGGTTCCTGCGGGTCAAGAAGGAACTACCTTCCCTGAGCCGGACGTTCGGCCTCACCGCTCCCGACATCGCGCGTCTCGACCGCCACGTGCACTGCCTGGAGCTCATGATTCACGGGGTGCTCTACGTCCATCTGGAATCGCTCCGCTACGCGGATCAGGAGGCCCACACGGCCCCTCTGGCCGGTACCGGGTACCTCGAGAACCTCGGCATGGACTCCACCGTCGTTCTCTCGGCCGACGTCTTCCGGCCTACATCCGCCGAGGGAATCGAAGTCTGATGGCCACGACCACCGGGAAGGTTCCACCGATGGCCCCGGGAGCCGTACCGGTTCTCGGGCACATCCCTCTCGTTCTTCGCTCGCGATTCGATTTTATAGACGCGGCGCGAGTCGCCGGGCCGGTGTGCCGGGTCAGGGTCGGCCCGGCGACCGCCTACTTCGTCAACGACCACGACCTGCTCGTCCAGATTCTTCTCAGCGACGCCCACGACTTCGTTCGGGGCGTGCAGTTCAAGAAGATGCGGAGCATGTTCGGGGACGGTATTGTCACCACCTCCGGCGATCTACACCGGAGGCAGCGTCGTACCATGCTTCCGTCATTCACCCAACGGCGGCTCGCGCTCCATCTGCCCGTCATGCGTCGGATCATGGCCAGGTTCGTCGCATCTATTCCGCCGAACGAGCCCTACGACCTGATGGGCCCGTCGACGAGTCTCGGGTGCGAGATCGTGGCCGCGACGCTCTTCGGCGAGGAGTGCCCGCCCGAGATACTGGACCTCGTCAGTGAAGCTATTCCGGTCTTCGGCGACAACGCCGGGATGCAGACCCTCGACGTGACCGGCGTCTACCGGTACCTGCCGACCAGCGCCAATCGGAAATTCCGTCGGATGCTGGCGGATTTTGACCGATACATCTATTCCGTCATCGATCGCAGGATGCGTTCCGGGGCGGGCGACGAGGATCTGCTCGACGTACTTATTAATACGACCGATGCGGAGACCAAGAGAAAATTTACTCGGACCGAGGTTCGCGACCAGGCCCTGACAATCCTGCTGGCAGCGACGGAGACCACCGCGAACACCATCAGCTGGGCCTGCTACGAACTGGCCCGGCACCCGCGGGTGTTTGCCGCATGCCGGGCCGAGGTGGACGCACTGGCTGACGGTCGCGACTGGGACGAGATCGAGGTCGGGCGGTCAGATCTCGGCACCATCAGGCGAGTTCTGTTCGAGGCACTGCGAATGTACCCGTCGTCGTACCTGCTCTCCAGGCAGGCTGCCCGGGACACGACGCTGGGCGGCTACGCCATCCCGGGCGGGGCCATCCTGCTGTACTCACACTACGGCCTGCATCGCGACGAACGCCTGTTCAGCCACGCCGACGAGTTCGATCCGGACCGATGGCTGGAGACCAACCAGTCCGAAGTGACTACCGCGGCTTTCATGCCCTTCGGGCACGGCGCATACCGGTGCCTCGGCGAGAATCTCGCCGTCATCGAGTCAACATACTGTCTCGCCATGATGGCCGGTCGATGGAATTTCACGCTGGATGATCATTGCACTCCGCACATGAAAGCGACTCTGGCGCTCTCGCCCGAGGACCTGAGATTTGTGTTCTCGAAGCGCTGACCCGCCAGGTCCCTGTCAGAGATGGAGAAGGACTCTGTTGCATTGGCTAAGCGCGTATCCAGAGGTTCTGCGCGTAACCCGGGGTGAGGTTGCCGGGGTGGAGGGGTGGCGACACCGTGTGGGGCTCCAGAACCCCGATTCGCGCGTTGATGCGATGAAGGGGCGGGGCCTCCGCTCCTGGTGACTCCCCGGGGTCGGGGGTAGGTCCCTCGGGGTTGCTCACGTCTACCGACGAAGGAGGCCCCTGTGGATCCATCGTATGAGGGTCGCCAGATTGTGGGAATCGATCTCCATCGGCGGCGGTCGGTGATCGTGCGGATGACCCCGGGCGGGCACCCGTTGGGAACGGTCCGGATCAGCAACGACCCCGCCATACTCACCCGTGAGATCAGCCGTGCCGGTGAGCATCCCGAGGTGGTGTTGGAGGCGACTGTGGGGCTTCAGAACCCCGATTTGGGCGGTGACCTGCGCGTTTGCTCGCCGGACAGGGCCCGT